>JAJWOJ010000065.1 GCA_021635425.1 Clostridiales bacterium
CCATTATGTTGCCCGTACCGAGAGATATTACGTCAACCCTTATAACGCTGCCGTACTCGTCGTTATCGCTATTCATAACAACACCCGACCAGTCATAACCCGACCCCGAAGTCGTTATCATTGAAAACAAATCCGTTGCGGCGTTTACAAGCAAACCATAGCCCTCGGTTTTCGCTATGCACTCTTCGAGTTTTGCATAATTCGTAACTTCCGCCTTAACAACCTCTTCGAGAGAGTCATACGCGCCTTTCGCCGACAAAATCTTCATATAGTCGTTGAGATTTTGCGCATCTGCCGCGGCAGGCAATTTGTCTATAAGGCTAACGACGGGCGCGGCGAGTTCTTTATTCGTCACCGCGTTACCTATCGTTATCGTCCAGTCGTCGATATAATAGTCCGCCTGGTTTCCCTTTATCGCAAGTTCAACCGCAATGCCGACGATGTTCTCTTTGTTTTTGGTACGGGTGTAAGCGTCTATATCGAACGAAACTTCCGTCCATTCGCCCGATTTTAATTCGACCGCTTCGGACGAAAGCAACGCGATGTTTCCCGTTGTTATAACGTGCAACTTGGCGTTTGCCGAATTTTCGGCGGTCGAATAAATCCAAAGCGAAGTTGACGAAATGATACCGAAATCGAGGTCGGTATATTCCGTTCGATCGAGCCTTTGCAATATCATCGGATTGCCGCCGCCGATATAGGTGTATTTCAAACTCTTTTCTCCGCTTTTCTTCTGTTCTGCGGAAATATTCATCTTAACTCTCGTGTCGTACGCGAGATTTGTTTGCTTTACATTATAAAGGTCGTCAACCGATTCGAAGTCGTTAAGCAAAAGTTTTTCACCGACTTCATATTCGCGCTTTACGCTTTCTCTTTGCGACTCGCTGTCGGGTTCGGTAACCGATACGCTGCCGCCGTCGTTTCCGCCTTCTTTACAGGAAGCAAATAACCCGACGGAAAGGATCAATGCAACTATTAAACATAATATAAGTTTTATTTTACCGTTCATCTTGTCCCCCTCCCTTATTTAACTCTTATCGCGACGTCGTCGCATTTTATCGTTCTGTCTCCCGCGAGTTCGATCTGACCGTTTTTCGCGTAGTTTACGTTATCGAACGATATGCGGATTTCGCTTACGGAAGACATATCCATCTTCATTCGTTTAAGGAACTGCTCGGAAAGCTCGACCGAAACCCTGCGCGTTACGCCCGCGGGGCAATAGTTCGTAAGCACGTCGTAACTCACTCCGTCTTTATCGACGAGCGAAATAATCATTTCGAATTCGTTTTCGCCGTCGTTCGTGTAGGAGAAAGAAAAGCCTGTCGCGTTTTTGAGTTCATCTGCCGCAAACGAGATGCCCGGACGGAACAATTTGGTTTTTACGCCGATGGTCTCGCCTTTGTCTTTATACTGCGATTTAAGAACTGCCACAGCGGAGCCTTCGGAAACGATCAATTCACTGCCATCCGAAACTTTTGCCGCGCTTGCCGCGATAGTTTTTTCCGTTCCGCTCTTTTTGACAAGAGTTCCCGATTTTAAGGAAAGAATTCTGTTTGCGAGTTCTTTTCTCGCCTTGTAAAGAAGGGAATCCTGCTGATAATAAACCGCACCGTCGAAAAGTTCGGCATAAAGATCGTTTACGAGTTCGTTGAAGTCGATTTCGATTCCGTTTTTCTCTGCATGTTCTTTTACGAGTTTTTCGTATACCGAAAGCATATCGTAATCGTCCATACTGTCTCTGAACGACACGAGTCTGACGGAAGCAAACGGAGCTTCGCTGCCGTAATACTTACCGGGATACATAAGATATCCGTCGCCGGGGACGTTTTCGTATCTTAAAGGGTTGTTGTAAACGTCGGTGTATACTTCGTCCGACAAACGGAACTGCGTACTCATATTCACGGCATAGTAAAGATACCCCGTTATTCCCATAGCCTTTTCCATCCAGCCCGAAGCCCTCATGCCGAGCGTCGAATCGTCGATATGGAAAGTGCCGTAAGGATATTTAGGTCCCATACAGGTATACGCCCACATATCGCCGTTGGTATTGGCTTTTGCCGCGTCCTGATAGCGTTGCAAGGTTGCCATATCGTTATACAAGCTGAAATAAGGGCAGAATGTCGCATTCAGTGACCCCACCCAGTCGGCAACGTAGTTCACGTTGGTGAATACGGCAGGAATTTTTAAAATCGACTCTTTAAGCTTCTGTTTCAATTCGTCCGATTTATTTGCAAATCTTTCGTCGGTATCGATCGCTTCTGCCGCCGCGGCAAGAGTTTTGTCGTATTCTCCGCCTTTTTTGAGGAAAGTTTCGGAATACGAACCCGTTCCGTTGATATCCGATTCGTCGTAAGTCGACGGATAGAAATAAGCAAGATCGAGATAGTTGTCGGTTTCTGTCGAAATAGCGGCAAGCCCGAGAATGTAATCCGTCACTTTTTGCGCGTCGCCCGTAAGTTTTTTGCCGTTATAAGTTCTGTAAGAAAGCGGAAAATCGAAAGGTATGACTATCGAACTGTAATTGTCGTCGGCATACAATTCCTGCGCCCTCGACACCACTTCTTCGGTCGTCCATTCGTTTCTGTCTTTTATGACGTAAGTGTTTATCTTGTATTTCAACAAGAAATCCTCGTATCTTTTAACGACTTCGTCGGAAGAATCGTATTCCGCGGAAGCAAGAGCTTTTCTGTACAGAAGGAAAGACGACTGAAACGTTCTTCTGCCCTCGTACTCTATATCCCAAACGTTCACCGAAACGGGAATATCTTTGATTTCGTCTCCGAGAGTCAGTTTAAACGTTCCCGTATAAACGCCCGCTTCAACCCCTTCCGAGTTGAATTCCGCGGTAATCCCCTGATTGCCGCCCGCTTCGACAAAATTTTCTTTGTACGCAATCGCCGTATCTATGGGCAGGAGCATATCGGGGATAAACGAACCCGATTCGTAATCGCCGTTTCCGCTGTTGTTTTTGGCGACTTCTATATACTTCTGGTGATAAAGTTCTATCTGATCGGACGGAAACTCTTTGCCGTCGGCGGTTTTCAAAGTCCCTTTTTCGATTTTGTATTCCGTTCTTTTATCCGCGGTAACTATAATCTGAGCGCCTTCGTATTCGCCCTTATACATATCGACCGTAAAAGACGCGTCAAGCTTTTCGTATTCGTCGTTTTTATCCGTCTGCCTTATAACTTTTCTCGTGTTATAAGTACTCCACACTTTGGTCTGTTCAATTGAAGGGATGTCGGTCGACTCTTTTGATTCGTCCTTACCCCCGCAGCCGCCGAGAACGGTCGCGGACAAAACAGCCGCGGCTACAATCGCAATAAATTTTCTTTTCATACTTGTCTCCTTATCCTGTATTTTGCAAAAAATCAATAGTCGGTTATAGTCTTCCAGTTGGTCTGTAAATACTTAGCGTTGATATTTACTATCTCCGCGGGAGTCGTCCCCTCTAAAAGAGCCTTCATCGCGGTTGCGGTAATTCCGTTATGATAATACAGGTCAACCTTGCCGATAGAGTACAATTTCGCCTTGACGTAAGAATTGTAATCGAGGAAATATCCCTCTTCCATAGCGGATTCTATCGATTTACGGAATCTGCTCTTCGTAACTTTCGTTTCATCATAGTTTCCTACGGTAGCGTAAGGCATTTTCGCTCCGCCCGTAGTTTCGTAGTATATCTGAAGTCCCGCGTCGGAATACATAAATTTAAGGAAGTCTTTCGCGGTGTCGATATGTTTGCTGTAAGCGGGTATCGACGCTATATGGTCTCTGTCGCTCGATAAATACGCGAACTGACGAGCCTCTCTTACGATCTGAACGTCTTCTTCGGTCGCATAAGACGGACGGCCTTCGTTATTGCCTTTTTCGGCGTGAGCGTCTACAAACTTAATAAGCTCGGCGAGTTTTTGATCGTTGCCTGCCTTATCCGCTTCGTTATAGTAAGAAAGTTTTTCGGAAAGCGCGCTTATAACGGGCGTTTTTATGAAATCGAGATTTTTCTTTCTCGCCGTGGAGCTTTCAACTTCGAGCCAGCCGCCGTTTACGCAGAATACAGCCTGCCCCATCGCAAAATACGCCTGCATATCCGTAAACGTAAGGTCTTTCGACGCTTTGTGCTGATACCCGTTGGAATCTTTGATAAGCTCGTTCAAAAATTCAAGAGACTTAAGTTGTCCGTCGTAAGCGTAAACGTTATAGGTGCTTTGCCCCGCGGGGTCGAGTCCTTTTCCGAAATAGCCCATACTCTGTACGCCCTCATACTGACCGAACCAGATCGGGGCGATAGACGTATAATACTCGTCGTCGTAACTGTAAATAAACGGAGCGATTCCGTCCGCGCCCGTCGATTTTGTCTTTATCGTGTCACACACGGCAAGAAGTTTGTCTGTCGTCAAAGGAACGTCGTCGTCCGTAAAGCCAAGGCTGTCCCATACGTCTTTGTTTCTTACGATACCGAAAACGCCGTTCGCCCAGCAAAGTCCGTAATACTTGCCGTCCACGTTGAAATATTCTCTCGTCAACGAATCCGCTCTGTCCATAATGGAAGAGCCGCTTTCGTCCTTCGCCTCGTAAACGTCGGTAAGGTCGGCATACTGGCAAGGATATTTCTTCCCGCCCACGCTTATAGAACCTTTATAAATAGTTTCAAAGAAATGGCGTTGACGGGTCATAAAAATATCGGTGTCGCTCGCAAGCGATTCCATTTCGGCGTATATCGCGTCGATACCCGCCGACCCGACGGGTTCTACGACTTCAACTTTCGCGCCCGTTTTAGTTTCGTAAGCGGATACGATTTTTTTAAGCCATTCGGTCCCGTAACCGAGTTTGGAGACGGTAATTTTGAGGGTCTTATTGCCCGATTCTCCGCCGTTTCCTTTTCCGCTACCGTCGCCGCATCCGACAACGGTAAAAATCGCTACGATTGCTACTAAAAGTGCTAAAATTCTTTTCTTCATTGCATTTTCTCCTTTTTTTATATTAACCGCCGAGATTTTTTCGGTCGGAAATTTTTGCTTTTTTTCTTTTTAAGGGGATTGCTTTTGCTTTTTAAGCAAAAGCGGTGTACACCGCGATTTTTGCGGAAATTTTTAACCTTTCAATCCGCCTAAATGAACTTTTTCCATTATCGTATTCTGGAATACGAAGAAGATTATGAGCGCGGGCAAAAGGGATACGAGTACGCCCGCAATATAAACGGGAACGTTCGCGTCGTATTTTTTAACCTCGCTGTACGCGTACACCGCGTAAGACAGATTCGGGTATTTTTTCATATAAAGTATGGTCGATTCGTAGCTGTTCCACCCGCTTATGAACGCCATTACGAAAAGAGCGGCAAGGCTCGGAATCGCCATAGGCAGCATTATTTTGAAAAACACGGTGAAATGTCCCGCGCCGTCGATAAACGCGGCTTCCGCATAACTCCACGACATTGTTTTAAACAACGCGTAAGCATAGAAAAAGTAGCCGCCGAACAGCGAAAAATCAACTATCATTATAAGCGGATTGTTGATAAGATGTATGTTCTGCAAGAGTCTGTACATCGAACCCGACGAGCCGTAAAGGGGTAGTATCGCAACGAATAAACCGATATTATATATCACTTTCGAGAGTTTCGTACGATAAAATACCAGAACGTAACAAACCATCGTACTTGCCGCGATAGATAAGAACGCGTAACTCGTCGTTCTCCATATCGAGTTCCATGTTATGGATAAAAACGTGCTTTTGTTGTCTATCATTCCGAGTTCGCCGAACGCGAGAATAAAGTTTTTCCAGTTCGGATGTTCGGGCAACGAAAACAATCTCGTTTTAATTCTGTCCATAGTGAATGCGTCCATATCGTGTTTTATGGCGATAAGCGTTCCGAACACGAAGAAAAACAAAATATAAGCGGCATATACCGCGAATAGCAAAAACGCGATTGAAAACACTATTTTTTCACTCGGCGAGCGTTTTTTTCGGCGCGCCGCTTTTAACGTCGTCATCAGTAATCCTCCTTTCCGTATATAAATTTTTTAACGGTAAGGGCTATCGGGAAAGACACGACGGTCATCAGAAATCCTATCGCCGAAGCAAGGAACAAGTCCTGATTTCCGCCTATGCCGCTTACGAGCGCGTAAATATAATACGATAAGGTCATAGTTCCGAAAGACCCTTTGGTAAACAAAAGTACGGGACCCGTCGCCCCGAGGAAGGACGCGGTGCTTAACACGACTATCGTCGCGACCGTCGGCCATACGGACGGTATAATTATATAGTAAAGCTCCTTTATCCAGTTACAACCGTCTATTTCCGCCGCTTCGAGCATCTCGGGGTCGAGACCGTTCATCGCTCCGCCGATTATTATAAGGTTTCCGCCGAAACCGAACGACAAAGCGTAAAACAACAACATTCCGTTCGCTTTCGAAGCATCGGTGAATGGATAGATAAATTCTCCTCCGCACGCCTTCACCATCGCATGAACGGGTCCGCCCGTGCCGACCGCATAACGGAACAGAACCGCAAGCGCGGTAGCCGACAAGATGTTCGGCAGATAAATTATTATCCTGAACGCCTTATAACATGCTATTTTCTTGTAGATAAAATAGCACATCAGAACTGAAATCGGAAGCCCTATAAGCATTCCCGCAAAATAATACATAAGCGTGTTTCTGAGCGCTTCGAGCATTACCTTGCCGCCGGCTAAACCGAAGTTGTTGATAATCGTTTCGAAGTTCGCAAGACTGAACCTCACGGCATTAGCCGTACCGTCGTACTTAGGCCTTTGAAACGCCATAAGAAACGAGTCCAGATTCACATAGAGATAAAATACGAGAAAGTTAAGCACGGGCAACGCCAGAAACGCAAACATAAAAACGTTCCTCGACATTTTTATTTTATTTATCTCTTTTCGCCTGCACGGCTTCTCGTTTTCGGTAACGGTATTATCCATTCAGCCCTCCTTATCACAATTCGCTTACGGAAATAAATCCGCGATATAAATTATAACCCGAATTCCAGTTTCCGTAAGGAAGCAAAGTCTCTTCGAGTTCGGGAATACTTTTCGTTTCTCCGCTCAGATATTCTTCTATTCTCTGAGCGCAATCGTAAAGCCTCGCTTTAAGCCCGCCGAGCCTTATCTCCTGTATATCCCAGCCGTAAGGCTTATTGTCGTTCATCCACACTTTTCTCAGCGTGTCGCGGAAAATCCCGAGTCTGTCGGCAGCTTCCCTATAGTCGCCGACCAAGCTTTTCAGAAGTTTTTTGTCTCCGCTTTTATATGCCTTCCTCGTCTTTATGCCGATACCCGCTTTTATGTCGAGAACTCTGCAAAGGGCGGCAAGATTGTCGAAAAGATACTTGTATTTCCCCATTCTTTTACCCGTCTGTTCGAGCGTTTCGGCATACTCCATGTACGGGACGGGATCAATTTTCTCGAAATAATAGTCCCTAAGACCTAAAAAACAATCGTTATAAAGCATTGCCTTGCAGGAATTATCAAGTTTTTCGAGATTCGGATTAGATCTGTTTTTATTCGGAATATCGAGCGTCATAAAATCATCGAAACTCACCCCGAAAAGTTCTTCGAAGCCTGCTTTTATGCTTTCCTCGTCATAATTTCCGAGGGCATATTGCCTTACGGCGTAAAGCGTCGGCAAAACGGAAAAACACGAGCAATCGCGCCCGTTGTCTCCCCACATCGTTATAAGCACGTTTTTTATTCCGTGTTTTCCGACTTGTTTCATAGCCGCTTCCGAACGGCGAAGAGACATCCTGTTTTGCGGAGCGAAACCGCTCCAGCACCATGCGCCGCCCGCAAACCACAACTCCCTTTTAAACGCTTCGTGCGAACGAAACATTTCGTCGTACGTCTCCTCGTCTTCGCTGTAATAATCCCAATAACAAAGCCCGAGGTTTTCGGGAACTTTTTCCATCACGCTTTCGGGTATAACCACACCTTTACCCACGTAATCGCCCTTGTTCGCAAGGCGGAAAAACATATCGCTCCATATATGCGGCTCCAATCCGTAACCGTCAACCATTTCGCAAACTTTATTCAAGTGCTTTATAAGGAGTTCGTATCTGTCTTTATAACCGTGTTTGTCGAGATATTTGCCCAACCCGACATGATGAGCCTCGTCAAAACAGAGGTTGATTTTTTTCGACGAAAAATTATCGCTTACGAACTTTATCATTTTATCTATAAGCCGATAAGTCTTCGGTTCATCTATAAGCAAGATGTCGTCTATATCCGTAATATCGGAGTATTCGGGAATTTTGACGAGATTTACGAGATGCGCCAGAACCTGAATGCAAGGAACGAGTTCGACTCCTTTACTTTTCGCGTATTCATCCATTTCGCGCACTTCCTCTTTGGTATACCCGCCGCGTAAATACCCGAAATATGGTTCGCCGTCGATTTTATATATATCGTCGATACATAATTCGAGGAGATTATACCCCATAACGGAAAGCAAATCTATAAGCTCTTTCACTTTTTCGGGCTTCATTATCCCGTTGCTCGCGCAACATACCATAGCCCCGAAATTTTTATATTCGTTTATTCTGTCTGTCTC
>JAJWOJ010000515.1 GCA_021635425.1 Clostridiales bacterium
TGCAACTTATAAAACGCTTCCGTAGTTAAATGGATATAATAAACCCCTCCTAAGGTGCGGATTTAGCCTACAAAAACCACAATATATTGTGTTTCGACGACAATTTTAAGTCAATATATTGTGCTGAGTGGTGTTTTGGCATAGTTTTGGCATAGTTTTCAATGCTAAAACTGTCTTTCAGAACGTTAAATATCTTTTGTTTGATGAACTTCAAACCATTGATTTTTCAGGCAAATTGAGTAAAATATAATGTATCTGTCGGATTAGCTCAGTTGGATATGAGCGTGCGCCTCCTAAGCGCAAGGCCCCCGGTTCGAGCCCGGGATCCGACGCCACTTCCGTTAGGAATCGCATCGACCGATACGATTCCTTTTATTTATGCCCAACATAAAAATAGCCGAGAGTTTCAATACCCTCGGCTATTATAATGTCTGTTTCATAATTTTTCGCGTTTCTTTTCTGAGCCTTCTTCGACTCTACGTTCGATCTCTTTTTCCAATTCGCGGTAGTTTATAATCCATATTCTTCCGTGCAGAAACTTGGATACGTTATCCGATGCTGTGCATCTGTCGATTGTATGCTTATCAACGGCATATTTATGAGTCCGATTAAAACGAATAAGTGAGTCGTGCTTATTCCTTAGAAGCGGCATTTCGCACTTAACTTGTTCGCCTTGCGGGTTTATTTTACTCATAAAATCATCAAAGTTTATAAGCCAAGCAGTATCGTGAACATAGTATTCGACGTCATTTTGTTCTGCAAAACGTCGCAAATTCGGTCGTCGGATAATTGTGTTCTTATCGGCTTGCTTAAATAGCTTTGCTATATATCCGCTTGTTACTAACTTATTCATTTTTGCCTGCCTTTGTGAAGTAGTTGTAGAGTTCGTCAATATTGATAAGCCAAGCGTCGCCAAATTTAATGGATGTGATAGCACCTTGTTTTATCATATATTGAACGGTTCGCCATTTTAATGCGGTTTTTGGATCGCGTTTCTTCATTTCTGCGAGAACGTCGTTTATTCTTCTTAATCGTGGTATGTACATTTTATTCCTCACTTTCTATAAGATTGATTGCGTTTACAACCTTTTCTTGTGTATCGGGTATGAAATGGCTGTAAACCTGAAGCGTAATGCTTGAGTCGCTATGTCCCATATACTTACTAACGGTCTGAATGGGCACGTTTTGAGAGAGCAACATACTACAATAGGTATGTCGAAGTCCGTGACAAGTTACGGCTTTGAAACCGTTTCTTTCCTCGAATTTCTTAAGCCATGAGCCTATATGATGAACGGACTCCGGTTCTCGCATAATGTTTACTGCAAGGTAATAGTTGTCCAATTTGTTGTCAAAGTCGTCGTCAGCCAAGCGAAACCAATCC
>JAJWOJ010000516.1 GCA_021635425.1 Clostridiales bacterium
TAACTTTGACGAGTTCGCCGTCGTTTTTCGTAAAGTAAGCATAAAAGCGAGTTCTTCCGAATGGTGCGGATTTTAATTGATCGTCGTAAAGTTTTATCTTTTTCTGTATGTATTTCGGAATAGGTTTTATCTTTTCGATTTTCATTTTATCTCACCTCAACTTTGTTTCCGAACAGGGCGAAAATTTCTTTCGGTATTGTTTGATTTTACAGGCGGTTCGGGTTCGTCAATGCCTTGCAGTTCGTATACATCGCCATCAAATTCACGCATTTCTTCTTCGGACAAGATTTCGCCCGTATCTTGATCTATAAGCCGATTATCAATATGTAACAGGCTTGGAATAAACTGCGTTTCGCGCTCGTTTTCGATGATATAAAGGTCGTGCTTTCTGACGATTTTCGCGAAGTAATTTTCGGCAGCGTGATAAGGGAAACCTATCATCGGAACACGTTCTTTCAATCCAACGTCACGGCTTGTAATAGTGAGTTCCATTTCATTCCCGAGCATTACGGCGTTGTCGCCTAAGACTTCGTAGAAATCTCCGAGTCGTAAAGCCACAACTGCCGTAGGACGTTCGCTTTGATATAACTTGTAATCTTGATAAATTCGATTGCCTTTCGGCTCTTCTTTAACAGGCTCTACAGGCGTTATAATCGCCGTTTTGCTTTCTTCGGGTTCTTCGTCATTTCCGACACTTTCGGCAGTTAAAGGCTTGTTTGTGGGTTCTTTAACATCGTTTTCGTCGAATTTATCAAATAACGAGAATTGCAGGCTTTGTTGTTTCGGCGGTTGCGGTTTTGCCGTCGCAGGCTTTGTGGTAACGACCTTTTTCGGCGCGGGTTTATATTCTTCTCCGTCTATCGTGTAAAGAGTTCCTTCTATCGAATCCTCTTCAAAGTAATGAATAGCCCAGCCGTATACTGTCGGATCGTCTATAATCATTACTTTGGCATTTTTTCTCGCAAGTTTTCTTGCCTCTTCATAGGCGTAATCCGTGAAACCTGCGAGAGTTTTTTTGTTGATAAGCGGCTTTCCGTCTTTCTCAAACGGAGTGCCGTTGTTTATCTTGTCTGCAAGAGTTTCGCTTGCATTTTCTTGTAAATAAGCAAGTATTCTTTCTTCTTGCTCATCTTGAGCTATAAGGTTCAGTTTTATCATTTTGTTTAACTCCTTGTTAGAATAGAAGAAAGGTCGTCTTAAAACGGACAACCTTTCCAAAGTGTTTTGTATTCGATATATGTTTTGATTGGGATTACAACCCATACGACGTTTGTTATTGGCTTTCTCGTCTTTCTGTCCGGCGGTGAATGCGTTTCATACCATCTTACTTCCCAGAAAGCCAAATCGCGAGAATTTGTTACAAGATAGATTTTCAGTT
>JAJWOJ010000517.1:0-1049 GCA_021635425.1 Clostridiales bacterium
GGAAAGAATAAGATGAGTAAAACCAAGAAAAATTTGCTTTTTATGCTTTGTTTTGCGCTTATAATGCTTGTTGCCGCCGCGTTTTCGGCGTTCAATGCAAATAAAGCGCAAGCCGCCGACGCAACCGCCGACGATTTTAAGGTGGCGAGTATCGGTATACGTCTGCAGGACAACGCCGCCGAAACAGGGGTAAGGTTCGGCGTGCAGATAAACGAAGAACTTTTAAATAAAGCCGACGCCAAAGTTACGCTTTATATGCTCCCGCAAATGTTTTATGTTTCGGGCGAGCATCTTAATGCGGGTGCGGCAACGGCGCAGTCGGTGGAAATTCCCGGCACGGGCTGGGCAGGCGAGAACGGATATAAAACCGCTTACGCTTATGTTTACGATTTCCCCGCAAACAATTACGGCGTAAAGCTTTTAGCCGAGGCTTGCCTCACTTATACCGAAAACGGCGCAACCGTAACTAAATGGACGGCTGTTTCCGACGCATACTCTTTAACGGACGTTGCGAAGATTGCGCAAGAGGGCGGCAAAACCGGCGCGGACGGTTACATAATCGATCAGGTGAAAATAACATATAAAAACGCCGACGGCACAATAATCGGCAGCGAAACGCTTGCATATGGCAAAACTTTAAACTATCCCGCCGTAGAAGTGGAAGGTAAAACTTTACGCGGTTGGTTGACGAATAAAGGTACAGCTTGGAATACTTCCTGGACAGCGCAAGGCAACATGACCCTTACGGCAACTTATCTTGTGGGAGAAATAATTGCCGAAAAAATATACAGTACATCTAAAACAGGTAAATTAGCGTATGAAAGTGCTGCAAATATAGCATTACCCGAAGGATATGAAAAAGTATGGCAAGCACCGCTTGATAACGACAAGGGGTTTAAGCATGGAATGTATATGCCGAGTAACGATTTGAGCGGATATAATGAAGTGCATTTCGCGATAAAGACCGAGGACCGATATTTATTCGGTGGGACTCAGGAAGAAACGCTTACATTGAAAAATTGGATATTTTTCAGTTTAACACAAAATTC
>JAJWOJ010000517.1:1059-1378 GCA_021635425.1 Clostridiales bacterium
AACGTGGAATTTAGTTGTAACGCATGACGGCGAGGTGGTTCACACCGCAAAAAACATGTCGGGAGATAGAAGTGATGGTGAGTACACGAAAAACGCAATTACCTCTATTCTATACGGGATTCCTAAAACCGGATATACTCCCGCGGGAGAAAAAGGGGCGACGTTCTATTTTACCGAATTGCGTGGCTCGAAAATCGCTACTACACCGATAATTACCGGTGAAATAATTAGCGATAGAGTTTATGGTGCGAAAAAAAGTGGAATTCTCGGCGAAAAAGAAGTTACCGATATGCCGTCGCCGGAAGGCTTTGAAAAGGTA
>JAJWOJ010000518.1 GCA_021635425.1 Clostridiales bacterium
AACTGAAAATCTATCTTGTAACAAATTCTCGCGATTTGGCTTTCTGGGAAGTAAGGTGGTATGAAACTCATTCACCGCCGGATAGAAAAACCCGAAAGCCTATAACCAATGCCGTATGGGTTGTAATCCCGATAAAAACATATCTCGAATATAAAAAACTTTGGAGAGGTTGTCCGTTTTAAGACAATCTCTCTTTTATTAAAAAATCAAAGGAGCATAAAAAATGAAAATTTCAACAGAAACCCTATATCGCCTTTGCAATAAATATCAATGGTTTACAAGCGGCGATTGCACTCAATACGAAAAATTATTTGAGAAAAACCGACAAGGAGCGAGCCTTGAAACATTGGCAACGATTATCTGGCTTTGCTCAACCTCTTATGAAGAAAAACAAATATTAGAAATACTCGAAAAGGAGAGTAAACAATGATTAAGTTAAACCTTACCCCACAAAACAAGCAAGAAGAACTTATACTCACCTATTTACAGAACAATGCGAGCGAAACCCTTGCCGACAAGATAAATAACGGCACTCCGTTTGAAAAAGACGGGCATCCTTTATTTAACAAAAAGACGCTTTCCGGCTTTATGAAATATGCTTGCGAAGAAGCGAGAAAACTTGCCGAAAAAGGCGCTAATTCTGCATGCGTCGATGATGTTACCGTGTATGGCTGGGCAATTCACTATTTTGAAGAAGATTCGATCGAAGGCACGCTTTACACCATAGACGGCGAAGAATATAAGCCCGCGCCGAAAAAGGTTGCTACAACAAAATCTGCAACAGTAAAACCACAACCGCCGAAGCCTCAGAATTTACAATTTTCTATTTTCGATAAAATCGACGATACCGAAGTTAAAGATACAAAAACGGATACTTTAACTGCCGAAACCGATACAGACGATGAAGAATTCACCGAAGAAGAAAAACTCGACGCAATGCGACAGGTTGCCGAAGAAGAACAAAACCAAACGGCTATCCGCCCTGTCGAACAATCAAAAGGTAATCCTATATATCAAAAATATATCGCATACCAGTCGGAACACCCTACTTCAATCGTGGCTTATCGCTTAGGCGATTTCTATGAAGTTTTAGGCGATAACGCCGTAATGCTCGGGAACGAAATGGAACTCACTATTACAAGCCGTGACGTTGGTTTGAAAGAACGTGTTCCGATGATTGGTTTCCCTTACCACGCTGCCGAAAATTACTTTGCTAAAATCGTGAGAAAACATGACCTTTACATCATCGAAAACGAACACGAAACACAATTTATTCCAAGCCTGTTACATATTGATAATCGGCTTATAGAGAAAGATACGGGCGAAATATTATCCGAAGAAGAAATGCGTGAATTTGACGGTGATATATACGAACC
>JAJWOJ010000519.1 GCA_021635425.1 Clostridiales bacterium
TGTCTAATTTTTAACGTAAAAATTGTATAAAAAAACGACCCTTAAAGGTCGTAAATCCAAGAAAATAACGCTCGATAAATTTTCTCGGGCGTGATTTTTATTTTTTATGGAATTTATTTTACTTAAATTGTTCGGGATGTTTTGCTTTATAATCGGAAAGAGCATTGGCAAGCTGGTCGGGACAGGAAGTGTTCGATCTGCATTTGATCCCCTTTAACGTTTCGATTACGTAATCGACGGGTTGGTTTTCGACGAGTTTAGCGATTCCCTGAAGGTTTCCGCTGCATCCGCCTATAAATTTCACGTTTACGACCTTTCCGTCGGGCGTAACGTCATAAAGGATCTGCCTGCTGCAGGTTCCTTTCGTAAGATATGTTTGCATAAATATCCTCCTTTGGCATAAAATTCGGTATTTGCCCGATATTGTCGGGAATTACCGAGCCGCGCAAGTCAAAATACCGATGATTGAAATAACCGCGTTTTAAAATATCGGCGATTGAATAATCGCGCCGTCAGTCCACGAGGCAATCGTACACCGTAGCGTAAACGTTGCCTGCCTTTTCTTCCCATTTTCTGTATATATCCTTAGCCGTCTGTCTGTTCGGAACAACGAGTTTAAGCTCTAAAATGGGTTGCGACGGCTCGACGATTTTCAAAAATACGGTGTAAGTGCCGTCCTTATTCATGTAGTAATCGGCATTGCATTCCTGGCGTTTTTTGTATTTCGTCCGATTGTTTTTAACGAACGAAGAAATTTCCTCGCGAAGCGAAGATGGAATTTTAACATAAAAATCCGCAAGACAAACGCGCCCGTCGGGAGTGATTCCGTAAAGCGGTTCCCCTTGTGAAGAGACGTTGTATATAAACGAGTGGTCGAGAAGATTGCCGGGCAAAGGCTTGCAGTCCATATACGATATCCACGTGTTTGAAGAACAGCACATGTCAAGCACCGTGTTTTCGGAAAGCGGAACTTCCATCTTGTCAAAGACGAACAAAAGTATTAACTTGTTAACTAAAGGGTCGCCTTTGACCAGCATGATAATCTCCTCGGACGTAAAATAAGCGCCGCAAAACAAAGGCGGCAAGTAAAATGCCGCCTTTACTTTATCGCTTAGCGGATTTTACGCTGCGAACTGTTTAAGTTCCGCAAGAAGATCGTCGCATTTATCTGCATGTATTTCTACGGTCAGAGGTTTCGAGAGGTCGAGACTGAAAATACCGAGAATGGATTTTGCGTCAACGACGTATCTGTCGCTTCTGAGGTCGATTTCGTAAGCGTATTTCTGAACGACGGAAACAAATGCTTTTACCTGACTTGCCATCTGAAGAGATATACGAACTGATTTCATAACTGATGTTTCTCCTTTCAAT
>JAJWOJ010000520.1 GCA_021635425.1 Clostridiales bacterium
TAATTACATTATAGCATAGATTACGCGGAAAAACAAGTTTTCGGGATAAATTTATTGTTTTTTCGCTTGAAAAATCTTTATAAATCAATCGAAAACTTATAAACGTCCGATTTTGTCATCTTTCTGTCCTTAGCGACGGCTTTAACGGCGTCTTTTTTGTCGAGTCCGCTCTCCATATAATAGAGAATGTGTTTTTCGATCGGTAAAGACAAAAGCGAATTTTGCTCCGCCTCGCCGCCTTCCACGACGATGACGTACTCGCCTTTTGGCTCCTCTTCGCTGAGTTTTTCGCCCAAAACGATATGTTCCGCGCCCTCGTGAAGCTTGGTTATCTCCTTGCATACGGCGGCTTTTCTCGCGCCGAAAACAGAATAAAGGGTTTCGAGGTCGTTTAACAAATCATGCGGCGCGGAATAAAAAATCATCGTCATATCGAGGTTTTTATAGCGGCTCAGAAGCTCTTCCCTGTCCTTCTTCTTATCGGGAAGAAAGCCTATAAACGCGAATCTCGACGAATCGAGACCCGAAAGAATAAGCGCGGGGACGAACGCCGTCGCGCCGGGGATTACGGTGTATTCCAGCCCTTCGCTTACGAGAAGTTTGGTAAGAACGTTTCCCGGGTCGGAAATTACGGGCGTACCCGCGTCCGTGATGACGGCGATGTTTTTGCCGTTTTTCAATTCTTCTATGAGTTTTTCGCCCGCTTTGGTTTCATTGAATTTATGATATGCGGTGAGCGGTTTTTTTATGTCGTAACGATTAAGAAGTTTAAGCGACGTGCGTGTATCTTCGCATGCGATAAGGTCCACCGATTTTAAAACTTCCAACGCTCTTAAAGAGATATCTTTTAAATTCCCGACGGGAGTAGATACGAAATATAGCATAATTATCCTAATTTTTTAAATTCTCAAGCACTTTGAGCTGAGGCTTCACGCCTTTTGTTCCTTCTATCAGAAACAGATACGGCTTTTCGCTCTGCCCGCTCGTGACAAATTGAAGTCTCACGGGTTCGATTTTGTTCTCGCGCATGGCGCAGATTACGTCCGAAAGGCGTTCCGTTCTCTGACATATGCAAAACCTGCCCCCTTCTCTCAGTTTTTTTGAGGCAATTGCAACGATTTCTTCGAGCGTAATCATAATTTCATGCCTGCAAACGGCAATATGATCCTCGGGATTTTTTTCTCCGCCGTTCATCTTTTTATAAGGCGGATTACATAAAATAAGCGAAAAATACCCGTTGAATCCCTTCGGAATTTCCTGTAAAGGCATGTTGTAACACTCTATTTTATCGCCTATACCGTTATACTCCGCCGTTTTTATGTTAACGGGTATGAGTTCGTGCGACGCGTTGAAAAAAACCGACAAAACC
>JAJWOJ010000521.1 GCA_021635425.1 Clostridiales bacterium
GGCTAACTCTTAGTTAAAACTTAAAAAAGTTTATTTACACCCGAAGAAATTCGGGTGTATTTTTTTATTTGAAATTCTTATATAAATCGATACGGAGGGAAAGGAAATGAATGCTGCAAAAAGCATAAAATCGGCGGCAAAGGAAGCAAAACAACGTTTAAAATCGAGATTTTGGGAAGATTATCGCAAAGAAGTGGAAATCGGCGTTAAAAAAGCCGAATCGGACGGCATAGGCACGGGGTGCGTCGAGAACTATTTCCGAAAATTAGCGGTGAGGACGATCAACAAACCCGCCGAGGACGAAGAAGGGTTTTACGTCGACGTTAAAAACATGCTCGACGAGGAAGGCTCGCGCCCGTCTGACGCTTTGGACAGACTTATGGATAAAAAACTCTTTTATTCGCTCGATTACGTTCAGCGCGAAAGGTATCTGTTCGTTCTTTCGGAAAAATATCTTAAATGTCTCGCCCGCTACGACGAAGAGCGCGGCATAGAAAAACGCCTCGGCAGATAACTACTCTGATCGTCTCGGAGAATAACCGCACTGCTTTTTTCGACTCGCCCGAAAGATAATTCGCCCGTTTTCTTGACAATTTTCTTCGAAACATGTATAATTATTGCATGAAATCGCCTTTAAACGGGCGCAAAAAGCAGAGGGAAAAGAATGAAAGACGAAAAGAGTTTTACCGATTTCTTTAAAGAAATCGAGAAAGCAGATAGTAACGGCGCAAGTTTCGACGAGCTTTCGGGAAGAATGGAAGATTTTATGCGCGAAGCGTTAAAAAACGAATGTCCGGAAAAATTAGCAGAGTATGACGCGCTTCAAAAGGAAGCCGACGAATTTGCCGAAAACGAACGCGCAAACCGCGGCAAAACGAAAAAGAAAAAACACAATTATTCCGCATATGCGGACAAGCTTGAAAAAAGCATCAAAGGAAAAAACACTTTAGACGAGCTTATCGAAGCGTTCAAGGAAACGTCGAAAATGAAAATCAACGGTGTGGACGAAGAAGACGACGAACTGCTCTTTCAGTCCGACGGCTTCTTCGGCGACGACTATAACTTTATGCTTACCCGTCAAATTCCCGCCGAAGAAGGTGACGAATATATACAGATTAACCTCACCGTCCGATACGAAAAGGACGACGAAACGAAAAGACTTAGCGATATCAGCCTGTTCTCCTCCGAAGTTGAGGGAATGTGTGCGGACGAGAAAACGCCTTATAATTACGACAGTTTTTTCGACGCGGTCAAAAAGTCGGATAACTATCGCGTTCTGAAAAACAAAACCATTCTTTCGGCGGAAATAACCGTTGAAGAAACTTAAAAGTTTATAAAACTGCGGCGGGCTGTCCATAAAGGAC
>JAJWOJ010000066.1 GCA_021635425.1 Clostridiales bacterium
TTTTTTCTTTAAAATATACGCGAACATATGTTCGGATTTGCCGTTCGCAAACCTGCGGAAAATCCGATAGCTCAATAAAGCGTACAAAAAATTTTTTCGGGCAAAAACGTTCACAAGGGTCTTGAAAAAATGAAAAATACGGATATAATCGGAGCAAAAAAGGAGGGATAGCGTATGTTTATCGAACAAAAGGCATTGCTCAGGAGCCTTGAAGAAATGAGCGGAATAATTGAGAGCATGGACAGGAGGTTCATGCTTAAAGCATTGGGGAGTTTTTCGTGCAGGTTACCCGCGGAAGTGCAAGCCGAAAGACTTATCGAGCTTACCGAACGAAAAAAGAAGCTTTTGATTTTAAGGCTTGACGTTTTCGAAGCTCTTAACGCGATAAAACCCGAATACAGACGCATTCTCGCCGAAAAATACGGCTTCGACGAAGAAAAGAAGGGGGTTACAGACGAAAAAAACAGAAACTATTACAGAAAACTTGCGCTTTCCGTCGGAAAATTTACCAAAGCTCTCGACGAAACGGGCGTTACGACGGAAAAAATTCGCGAACTCGCAAAAAGTTTTTATTTTTTAAGCGAAGCAATTTCCATAGAAAAAGCGCATCTTATCGGCGCGGCTAATTTCGGAGTGATGAAAAACACTTTCGGTTATGACTTCAAAAACGAAAAACAAAAGGAAAAAAGCGCGGAAAATCAACGCGAAACGGCGGCAAAAGAAAACGCATGAACGCCCCTGCAAATTCCGATTTGTTTTGCCGCGGAAGTTAACAATCGTCATCTTAATAATCGTCGTCGCCGAACTCGTTGGAAGTTATCGCCTCGTCCTTCGCGGAGCGTTTTCCCGAAGGGCGGAACAACAGATATACTATAGAAATAGCGACAGCCGAAACGGCTATGATGATAACTATCTGAACGCTGTTTCCGCTTGCCGACGAAATTTCGGAATTTGTTTCCGTAACAGACTCTTCGTCCTCAGAAGAATCAATTTTTCTCTCCACGTTCAATGTCGGTATTGAAAAGGGAAAAACCGAGTTAATCGACATATAGCCTAAGTATTTATCACCGAAGGTCGTATTTACGAGACAGTAAATATACTTCTCGCCGTTATGCCGCGTAAGCGTTCCGTAATAGTCGGCGGTGCTGTTTTGAGTGACCGTTTCGGTTATCGTGAAGTCGCTGTCTTTATACAGAAGGCAGGTCTGATTTACGGTTAACGTAACGGCGGGATAAGGGGTTTGCGGAATTTCTTCCGTAAAGTTGAGATCCTCGGTTTTTATATAACCTTTTGCGGACGGTCTGGACGGATTGTCTCCGCGATACTCCACTTTCGCGCTCGTACCGCTCACCGAAAGAACCTTTACGTAATAGGAATAGGGCAAAGTAAACCAAGGCACGGAAAGAGACGAGTCCATATACATCATAACGTCTTCCGAGAGTATGCGCGAATATTTTTCGCCAGCCGCCCGCGCGCTTATCGCCGCTCCGCCCGAAAAATTTACCGCGAAAAGGGATAGAACGGATATAATTAAAATCATAAAAGATGACAGAATTCTTTTCATTGCAGATATATTTTAACATCTGTCGCGAAAGAAAAATGAGCCGAAAAACAGGAATAAAAGGAGGTTTTGTCGAAAATGACGGAAAAGGAAATAATAGGAAAAATCACGGAAATCGAAAAAGAACAGACGCGGAGAAAAAATCTCCCGCTTTTTAAATATAACACGGGCGAAAAGATTCATAAAAAGCAAGTCGCGTTTCATAAATGCGCAAAGCGGAACAGATGGGTTTTCGGCGGAAACCGAAGCGGAAAAACCGAATGCGGCGCGGTTGAAGCCATTTTCATGGCGAGAGGAATTCACCCCTACCGAAAAAACCGCAAAGACGTATTCGGCTGGGTGGTTTCGCTCTCCCGCGAAGTTCAGCGCGACGTTGCGCAAAGCAAAATAATGAAATATCTGCCCAAAGAATGGATAACCGAAATCACTATGAGTTCGGGGCGGAAAGACAATCCCGAAAGCGGAATAATCGATCAGATAAAAATAAAAAACGTTTTCGGCGGAATTTCTACGATAGGCTTTAAAAGTTGCGACCAGGGCAGGGAGAAATTTCAGGGAAGTTCCCTCGATTTCGTATGGTTCGACGAAGAGCCGCCCGAGGATATTTACCGCGAATGCAAAATGCGCGTACTCGACAAATGCGGCGATATCTTCGGAACGATGACTCCCCTTAAAGGTCTCACCTTTATTTACGACGAAATTTACCTGAACGCGGGCAACTCGTCCGAAGTGTGGTACGAGTTTGTCGAATGGGCGGACAACCCCTATCTCTCCCCTTCCGAAATAAAAGAACTCACCTCGTCCATGACGGCGGACGAACTTAATTCACGCCGTTTCGGCAAGTTTTCCGCCGCTTCCGGGCTTGTTTACAACGAATTCGACGAAAACGTTCACGTCATCGACCCTTTCGACGTGCCTTTCGACTGGCAATGCAATATTTCGATCGACCCGGGGCTTAACAATCCCCTTTCGGCGCATTGGTATTGCGTGGATTACGACGATAACGTTTACGTCGTTGCCGAACATTTCGAGGCGGGAAAAGACGTCGAATATCACAGCCGAAAAATCAAGGAAAAATGCGAGCAGATCGGCTGGCGGAAGGACGGCGACGGAAGGATACGCGCGCTTATCGATTCCGCGGCGAATCAAAAAACTCTGGCGTCGTTGAAAAGCGTAACGGAGCTTTTTTACGAACACGGGATTCTCGCAAACCCCAACGTCAACAAGGATATGTTTTCGGGCATAGCGCGCGTTAAAGAATATTTCAAAAAAAATCGTATTTTTATTTTCAGAACGTGCGTAAACCTCATACGGGAACTTAAATGCTATCGTTGGGGCGACGGCGACATGCCTAAAAAAACGGACGACCATTGCCTTGACGAAATGAGATATTTCATCATGTCCCGCCCGCAGATAAAGCCCGAGTCCCCGCAGCTCACCGCCATTCAGAAAGACAAAGCGCGCCTTGCAAGGCAACTTTCCAAAAAGCGCCGCCGCGCCCGTTGAATTCCAAATCCGCAAAAACACATAAAACACTCGTCGATAACCTTAAAATATACGCGTTAATCGACTTATAGGCACACTTATCACAGACAATCGGATACTCGTCGCAACCCGCTCGTCTGTTTCGACAATTAACGGACAAGTTCAAAAATCCCCTGCGATTTCGCGGGGGATTAAATTATACACGTATAAAATTTTAAGTTTACCCGTTAAAAATCCAGCCTTATGAAATGTTCTTTTTTTTCGCCCGCTCTCAAAATCGGTTTTTCGAATCCCTGCATATTGACGGCATTGGGAACGAATTGCGGCTCTAAGGCGACTCCGCCGCGATTCGTCGGGTCGGGTTCTTCTCTCTTCTCATCGCCGCCCGCCCCCGAATACAATTGAACGGCGGGCATATCGGTGTAAATTTCCGCTTTTATTCCCGACTTATCGCCGATAATAGTTGCGACATGATTGCCGTTTAAAATAAAACAATGGTCGAAAATGCCCGTGGCGGGTTTATCCCGATCAACGCTCTTCATCGTTCTGAAATCGAAAGGCGTTTTGTCAACGGGCAGAACATCCCCTGTCGGAATCAAGCTTTTATCGACAGGCACATAGCCGTCGGCATAAATTGCAAGTTTGTTCGAATTCGCCCCGCCGACCTGCCCGTTCAGGTTGAAATAAAAATGATGCGTAGGCGCAAAAAGCGTATCCTTATCCGAAACAGCGGTATATTCTATGTTAAACGTTCTACCGACAAGAGTAAATTTTACGGTAAACAGCAGATTCCCCGGGTATCCTTCCTCTCCGTCCTCGGAAAGATAGGTCATTTTAACGCCGTTTTCAATCTCTTCCGTCTTGAAAAATTTATGATTAAACCCCTCGATGCCGCCGTGAAGTTGATTTTCCCCTTCGTTTGCCGAAAGGTGAAAGGTTTTGCCGTTTAAGGTAAATTCCGTGTTCGCGATTCGGTTTGAAACCCTGCCTATCGCCCCGCAAACATACCCCGGACGGGTTTTGTAATCTTCCGCGCGGGAAAAACTCTGCACAATCTCTGTTCCGTCGACAAGTATACTCTGCACCGCCGCCCCGTAATCGATTACGCCGACGTCAACTCCGTCGCCCGTCAACAAATACCTGAAAACTTCCTTTCCGTCCACCATTCCGAACAATTCTTTTTTCATACCATGTTTCTCCTATTCGATATTTATCCGAACAATAAAATTATCATTACTATTGTAGCACCTTTCTCCGATTTTATCAACAATTTATCGGTAACAAAAAACACGGCGCGGAGTGCGTCGTGCTTTTTGTTGGTTATTCAGTTGATTTTACTTTTTGAGGGAAAATCGAAAATCAATCTCTCTTTTTCTTGAATGCGATGAGCGCCGCACCGAGTCCTACGCCGATAATGCCGATCAAGCTTGCGCTTACTGCGCCCATGCAGCCCGATTTAGCGGGTTGTTCTTTGTCAGAACCCGTCGATTCGATAGTGCTTGCGGAATCGCCAGGCTCTTCGGAAGTTCCGGGCTTTTCGGAAGTGTCGGGCTTTTCGGAAGCATCGGGTTTTTCGCCGGATTCCGTTTCGCTCGAAGATTCGCCGGGCTTTTCGGGTTCTTCTTTGCCTTTTACGGTTATCGTGACTTCGTTAGAAACAACGTCGCCTGCTTTTACGGTAATCTTAGCGGTTCCCGCTTTAAGAGCCGTAACAACGCCTTCAGCGGAAACTGTAGCAACGGTTTCATCGGAGGAAACGTAAACGAGTTCGCCCGTGTAATCCGCAGGAGCTACGGTTTTGGTAAGCTGAGCGGTTTCGCCGATATCGAGTTCGGTTTTATCTGCGGAAAGCTCGATAGTTTTTGCGGCGGAAGAGTAAACGGTGGAAGCCGCAACGTCGCCGTCTGCAGGGGTGTAAGTTAAAGTAACGTCGTGATCGAGATATGCGCCGCCGTAAATTACAAGTCCTTCTTTAAGGGTTATGGTAATCGCGCTCTTTCCGTCGAATCCGTTGGAAACGTTCGTGCCGATTCTGAGACGGTTAACGCCCGTGGAAGTTTGTAAGATATGGCATTCGAAACGGCTCGATTTTGCCTGCGCGCCCGAAAGACCTTTCCAGTATTCCGCGATAGTCTGACCGTTAATTACAACGTGAGTGATGAAGTTTGAAGTTGCTCCGCTTGCCGCGAACTCGTCCGCAAGGTCAACAGGATATGCCGCGGGAAGAGTCTTCATATATGCGGGGTGGAAGTTGTAAGCAAGAAGTTGCTTAGAAGCGAGTTCTTCGTTGAAGTTGAAGTATACAACGCCGTTTGCGCCGTTATCGATAATCTCGAATGCACCGACGTTTTTAATCGTCAACGCATGAGTTTTTTCGAGAGCATAAGGCTCGACGTTCGTCCAGTATTCAAGGTCGCTGATATAATATCTCGTGATATCTTCTTCGATAGTGTTACCCGTCGAGCAAACGAATTCCTTTCCGACTTTAACGGAAAATCCTGTGTTTGCCTTAACGATATCGGTAGATTTAACAACCGTAAGCGTGATTCCCGTGCCGTAAGCGGAAACAGTAACGGCAGGAATTGTTTCACCGTCGTTATCCTCTGCGGTAACGGTGTTGTTTATTTCCTTAACGCTCTTCCCGTCGATATAAATGTTTGCCGCGTAATTGTCGTCCGCTTCGAGACCGGTAAGTTCGGTTTTGCTCACTCTGAGGTCGAAATTCATGGTGAAGGAATAAGTTGCGGGCATTGTTGCGCCTGCCTCGTTTTCCGTTACCGCCGTAATTTCTTTAAGATTGTTCGGTTCGCCTACTTCTGCCTGTTTAACCCAGCCTGCGTTGGTATACTCGATTGTATACGTTTCAGCGATATATCCCGAATAAACCTGTTCCTTATACGAGGGACGGCTACCGTATGAGCCGTTAGGTATCGCAGGCATATGCAAACCTTCGAGAACGGTAATGGTATCGCCTATTGCGAAAGCTTTCGAAGGATAAACATAGAAGTTACCGCTCATGCAGTGAATATCTCCGTTATTATACGGCTCGCCGTTTAAAAGGAGATAACCTTTTATTTCAACCCAATCGGTAACCCAAGTGTAGTTCATATTGTTATCGCCTTTTGTGTCATAGTTCGTCTTGAAAGTTTCGCCGTTAATGCTTCCTTTACTTGCACCTTCAGAGAGAGCCGTAACGATAACTTGCTGCTCTTTTGCCTTATCCGCTTCGGTTTTGTTTACCCAGCCTGCTTCGGTGTATTCATATACAACCGTGTCGCCGAGGTAGTCCCGATAAGAAGCAACAGCTTCTCCGTCATTCGTAACGACGGGGAAATGCAGACCTTTTACGAACGTAAGAGTATCTCCTACCGCAAGAGTTGTTCCCGATTGCGGATAAATCCAGAACTCGTTACTTCTCATATGAACATCGATATTCTTATTTTTACATACCGTGCGATTATAATAGATATAGTTGCCGACAGCAGCTTTTTTTGCAACAAACGTACCATTACCCGTTCTCGATCCGTCAAGATCGAAACGAACGCGTGCAAGCATACCGTCCGGCTGATCGACAGTTGTAATTTTAACGTCTTTGCGTTCGGCAACTTCCTCTGCGGCGTTAGCCGTTACGGGTGCGCGGAACGCGTTGATAAGTCCTGCTCCGACGATGCCGAAGCTTGTTATCGCAGCCGCACAAAGGGCGGATACGACGAGTTTTTTGAAAATTTTACTTTCCATACAGTTTCTCCCTGTTATTTTATTTTTACGGTTTCCCGCAAATTTTCTTATTTATTTTTCTTTTTTGCAATGAAAACTACAGCTAAGCCCGCTAAGCCGAATAAGCTTAAGCCGCCTATCGAGCCGCCACATCCGCCTTTACTCGGTTTTTCGGCTCCGCCCGAAGAGGTGTTTCCGCCCGCGGAAGTGCCGCCGGAAGAAGTATTTCCGCTGTCGGTCGGTTCGTCCGCGTCATCGTCCTTGATTTCGATTTTGAACGTGCAGGTGAAGATTTCCTCTTCGACGTTTGTGGTTTTTATCGTGTAGGTATACGTGCCGACTTTCTTGCCGTTGAGATATGCCTTGGAAATCGTAATCGTTCCGACCGTCGAGTTTTCTTTCGGCGCGTAAACGTACTGCGAAGAAGAGATACCGCCGCCCGAGAAGGAAACGAACGTTCCGTTGTGAATGTCTGCCGTGACGACGAGGTCTTCCGTTCCGCCCTTTATCCAAGAATAAACTTCCTTATCGGTGGAAGCGGGGATCGTTACGAGAGTCGGGTCGGAGAATCTTACCGAAATCTCCTCGCTGCCGCTGTTGTTTCTCGCGTAAAGGTTATACACTTCGTAATCTTTCCCTTCGAAATAAGCATATTTCAAAGTGAGTTTTTCGTTTGCTTTATCGTAAGTGTAAAGCGACGAATCGACAGCCGTAAGAGCGCCGTCTGCATAGTGCCGGAGAGTTATATCTCCGTTGTCGTTATCGGTAAGCCCCACTTCGAGATCCTTATTGCTTCCGCCGACGACTTTAAGAGCTTTTTCGTCCGTTCTGCGTGCGGCATTTACGCCTTTTATTACAATCGTGTTGCCCTTTTCGGTGCTTGCCTTATCTTCAAAGAAATGGAAGTAAGGATAAGCCATATAACCGTTATCCGCGAAATCGCTGAGCTTTGTGATAAGATTATCGAAAATGAGCTGACCGTTCATATACATATCCGTTCCGTCCTCTTTGACGATGAACGTTACGATATCCATATCTTCTCTGCCCGAATAAGGTTTCGATTTGGAGTTGGTTTTATACGGCGCGAGACGGCTGTTCTGCTCACGATAAGTGGGCTGAGCGAGACCCGTCGTCGTCTGAATCATGATTCCGTCGTTCATTGCGGCTAAACTGTCGCTGTAACCGTCGGAAGCTTCGCCGTTGGTTTTGTTGACGTCGTATTTCACTTTGGAAATCGATTCGAGAACGTCGGGGCGACCGAGACCTAAAGCATACCATACCGCGGAAGCATTGCTTACGTCGTAGCTATACTCTATGTTGATAGGCTTACGAACGTCGTAACCCACGGTGCTTATAAGTTGTTCTCTGTAACGGATAAGCGCGCCGGGATTTTCCGCAGCGATCTTGTCGGCAACCTTAATTTTAACGGTGTCGTCGTTGTTTTCGGTTACGATATCGCTGCCGAGCTGCATGAATCCGTTGATTACGTAGCTTTTAAGAATTCCTTTTTCTACAGGGTAAATTTTAACCGTGGGGTTAACGCCCGCCGCGTACATCGTAAACGTTACCGTGCAATCGCCGAGAACAAGGTTTTTGTTGATTGCGGTTACGGGCAACGCGCTCATTCCGTCGGAAGCAAAGAACCACATTCCGCTTTCTTTGTGAACGTCTAT
>JAJWOJ010000067.1 GCA_021635425.1 Clostridiales bacterium
ATGTAATAAGAGAGCAGATTGAAACAAATACAAGAATGCAAACTTTCATAGTCGAAAGAATGAAAAGTTTTGTCGTTAAACAAAAACAGTTGATGTTCCAAAATTTTCATTCTGCTTGCACTGATATCGAAATAAATCGGTTCGGATGAAGCCGTAAGTTCATCGAATAGCGTAGGCGATAAGAAATCGCAAATCCTATGCATTTTTTCGGGACGGATATAAATATCACGGTGTAAATGCGCTTCATCGTTAAATACGTTAATAGAGTGCCAATCTCCGGGACGCATAAACACAATGTTTCCGGGAACAAGAATACGCGAGGAATTGTTTACTGTATTTTGTATCTTCCCGCTTATTTGCATCAAAATTTCAAACGATATATGCAAATGTTTTGCGGAAATTTGGTTCCATAGCTTTGTGTAGTCGGACGGGCGCGGTGTGTCTTGCAAATTGAACGGCAAAGTTTTCATAACGAAAGTATACCATAAATTGGTGGTTTTGACAAGCAAATATCACAATTTTGCGATTTGTTGTCACATAATTTGTAGAAACCGCGTTTACACTATGTTATAATATACATACTGCAAAATATAGCGTTTGCGGGTAATTACCATATAATGTAAACGCAACGAAAGTTGCGATTACAGATTTCTGGAGGGAAAGATGAACCAAAGCAAAAAATTATGGATAGCAATTGGTATTGCGATTATGCTGTGCGTGACGATTGGCTTAACGGCATGCGGCAAAAAGACGCAAGAGCATAATTTGATTTTTCATGAGGCAAAAAATGCTTCTTGCACCGAAGACGGGAATACGGCGTATTGGTCTTGTAATCATTGCGATAAACTCTTTTCGGATGCGGACGGCAAAACGGAAGTAGCGTACAAAGACGTTGTCATCGAAAAAGTCGCGCATACTTTGCCCGATTCCGAACATCATGTTGCCGTGCCGTCTACTTGTACGGAAAACGGTAATTACGAATATTGGCATTGTACGGCTTGCGGTCAAAATTTCCGCGATGCCGAAGGCAAAAACAGAATAGATGATGTTGTGGATTATGCGTCGCATACGCTTGTTCGAGAAAACCGCATAGAACCTACTTTGGATGCTACGGGAAAAGAAGGACATTACTATTGTACTACGTGTCACAAATTCTACTTGGACGACAAGGCACAAACGGAAGTGGAGGAAGGTGCGCTTGTTTTGCAAAAGTTGCCCGAGTATTCGGTAACGGTTTCACTCGCGGTGAAAGACGTAAACGGTAACGCCGTAACCGAATATAGCGAGATAGGGAAGCTTACATTTAAACTTGTGGATAAGCCATTCGAAAAGACGTATACGGCAAGTATCGATGCAGGCGGACAAATCGCATTGAATAAAATGGGCGCAGGATGCTACGAAGTGAGCGCGAGCGGATACTATACATCGGTGCTTACGGTACGGGAACAAAACGAACAGAATGCTATATTGTATCTCGACGCATTGGAGCATACGCTTACCGTGCCGCAAGGACATCCCGAATATGTTACGGCATTACGTGAAGAAGACGGTACGCACGTCTTAGTGTTTCAAACACCGTTTGCGGGCGGGCAAGAAAATACCACGAACATAGAGCTTAAAAATACCAATATCAAAGACGAAAATTATCTTTTGGATTTTACATTGGCAATACGGGGCGATTTTGACAGGACGGCGTGGGATAGACGTTTCTTTATAGAGTTGGGGAAATCCGATAATAAGAAAGATATAACGGGTTTTATCCTTTTGACCACGAATGGAAATCTGCAAACCGCCCAACTGCAAGCGAGCCATATATTTGACGATATGACGGCAAACGTGGCCGTCGATGCGAATTTGGGCGATGCTTTTTATGATGCGGCAAGCAAAGACGGTGTTAATTTGCGAGTTATGCGCACGGGTAACACGGTTGCGCTATATATGTTAAGTGCGGGAAAATGGGCGTTGTTGCGTTCGTTTGATATAGCAAGAGGCTGCACAAACAAAGTTGCGCTTTTTTCGGCGGGACCGGATAAATATACCGTTTCCGGAATTGATTTTGCCACATATACGGCGCAAGAAAATCCGACCGAAGAGTCAGAAGGAAAAGAAGCGTATTTTTATAAAGACGGCAAATATTATTCTACGACCAATGAAGAAAAAACCGAGTCCGAATTAACGATTCCGAAGTTGGCGGTAAAGCAAATTTCCATAGACGTTACGTTCAAAACGGATGCGCAAACGTTGTCGGCGCCCGCGTCGATTGAGGCAACGTTCATACCCGTACGAGGTAAGACGTATGCGACAGATATCGTAAACGGGAAAATCACGTCGTTCGATATTGCGGAAGGGACGTATACCGTGCGTGTGGCGGGGTACGAAGATACGGTGTTTACCGTGAATAACGCTACGGAAAGCGGTGCGATAACGCTGTATAAACAAGCATATACGATTGAGAATCCCGTGGCGAATTCGGATAAAATTACCGTAAGACGCGATTCGCAAACCGAATATGCGATTTTCGGTTTTGACAATGCATGGGATAACTATCAAGCAAGCACATACGTGGAATTGACGGATTCCGTTATAACGGGAAAACATTACGCCGTAGATTTTATCGTGCGATATATAACGATTACATCCGCATGGAAGTCGCGTTTTGTTGTACAAATGGGAAGCGGCTCCGGTAATACTGCCATTACGTTTACGCCGATATCCAACGAAGGAAAAGATATCGAAGTATACATGTTGAACACGGACGATCCGGCAGAGGGTAACAACAGCGTGCAATATACGGTGGGATTCCGCGCATTGTTTACCGACGGAGCGCATATGCGCGCCATCCGTAGCGGCAATACCGTTACGCTGTTATTGCGTTTGGAAAACGGACAGTGGTTTACACTCAAACAAATGACCGTACCCGATTCTTTGGCTGCGCACGTTTCTTTCCGCGTAAAAAGCGACGATAAAATCGAAGTAACGGGCGTATCTTTTGCCGAATACGTACAGGGCAAGGCGCCCACGCTCAGCGCAGAAGGCATGCTCGCGCATTTTGAAATAGGTTCGGAAAAATTCACTCCCGACGGCGAAGTGAAAACGGATATGAGTATACCGCGTATCGAGGAAAAAGACGTTACGGTTACGGCGGCGGTAACCGACAAAAACGGCAACGCAGTATCCGCACCGAACGTAACCGTGCGTTGCGTTCACGTCGGCGGACTTGCCGAATATGCGAACGTGACGGTAAACGGCGGAGAACTTTCGCAGACGAAATTCGTAGCCGGAACGTACCGCGTTTATGTCGAAGGATACTATGTTACCGAATTTACGGTGACCGAAAGCGGCACGGCCGATACGGTATATCTCGACGAAATAGAACATACGATAACCGTGCCTTCGGAGCATCCCGAGTATATTGCCGCGGTTCGCGATAACGAAGGGGATCATACGCTTATACTCGAAACGCCTTGGAAGGATGGCGACGATCCGCAATCTTACGTGCAACTGCAATCGGAAAAAATCACGGGCAATCACTATCTTGCGCAGTTTGAATTACGTATAGACGGCGACTTTGACAGAGATGATTGGAACAGGCGATTTGCCCTTGTGCTTTCGGATGCCCAAAGCGGAGTATCGGGTTTTCTACTCAACACCACGAAAAGCGACGGATTGCGGATAGGCGCATACAGCGTAGGCAACAGATGTTTCGACGTGGCCGGTGACAATATCGATAGCAGTGCGCTTTCGACGGCATTTATGAGCGGTGCGCAGCGCGGCGTTACGTTGCGGATGTTGCGCAGCGGCAATTCGATTCGTTTGTTTATGAAAAACGGGAACAGTTGGTTGCTTGTTCATTCCCTTACGATTGCCGACGGTTCGGCGAAAGTTGCCATAGGGTCCAGCAGTCCGGATAAATACACGTTCTCCAAAATTTCATTCGGCACGTACGTACCCGGTAAATCGCCCACAGTCGACGAAAAAGGGATACTTGCGCATTTTGAAATCGACGGCGAAGTATTCACGCCCGACGGCGCGTCGATTATCGATATTCCCAAAATCGAAGTGAACGACAATATTTCCGTAAACGTTACGGTCAAACGTCAAGACGATATCGTAATCGACGAAAGCATAATCAAATCGCTTGTTCTTACGCTTGTTCACGAGTCGGGCAAAGAATATGAAAATGTTACGATAACCGATGGAAAACTGAGTGTAAGCAACTTGGCGAAAGGAACTTACTCCGTAACCGTAACAAACGATTATCGTTACGATACGGGTACGTTTGCCGTAGGAGATGCGGCGACCGCTGAGCTTACTTTGTGCATACCTCCGTATAGGATCGTCAATCCGAACGGCGGAGATCTGCTTACGAATACGGGCGATGCGAACAATCCGACCTTTACCTTCCATAACCAATGGTACGGATATGTTCCGGGTGTGTATGCGGAACTGTTCGACGGCAGTATCGCGGGCGATAAATACGCCATAGATTTCTATGTAAAATTCAGCGAAGAATACGACGAAAATACGTATAAGGATCATTTCAATCTGAGCCGCTTTATTGTGGAAATGGGTACGGGCGATTTGCGCGGCGTAACTTTCCACGGACAAAACAGCAATGACGACAACGGTCATAACGGCGTGGGAAGCAGACTTGTGGCGCACAATTATTCAACCGATAATCTCGATCAATCGGCAGGGCATGAACAATGGAGCGAGTTCCCGTTTTATGAGTTGTTTGTGTTACAGGCAAAAGGAGCGCACATGCGCGCAATACGGCACGGAACGGCCGTTACGTATCTTGTGCAAATGCAAGACGGCAGTTGGCAAAATATCGGCAGCATAGAATTGGCGCAAGATTCGCAAGCCAAAATCATTTTGCGGGCAAGAAATAATCTTATTCTCTCGTTCGCCGACTTTACGTATGCCGAGTATGTGGTTGCGAAAGACGCGCAAGTGGGTATAGCGGGCAACGTGGCGCACTTTATAATCGGTAACGATAAGGTATTGCCGAACGGAACGGTAACGGAGAGTGTTGCGATTCCCGCACTTCGCAACGTAGCGGTAAACGTAACGGTAAAACATCAAGGTATTCCCGTTACCGATGAGAGCGTGTTAAACAGGCTTGCATTTATGGTAAAAGACGCTCAGGGTAATACAGTGTACAGCGACGTGACGCTTTCAAACGGTAAATTGTCCGTAACGAATTGGTCGTCGGGAACGTACACGGTTTTTGTAAGCAACAATACGGCGTACGATTCGACCACGCTTGTAGTTACCGACGATGATGATACGTATTCAATAGAAATCGATATGCCTATTTTGGGTACGGTGCACAATCCGTACGGCGGCGATTATGCGGAGCGTGTCGGCGACTCGATTACGTTCCATAATCCTTGGGATTCTTATAAAAGCGACGTATATCTCGAAATGACGGACAGCCGTATAACCGGCGATAGGTACGCTGTGGAAACGTATGTAAAATTCGAAAATCTTACGGAAGGACAGGAGCGGATTTGTCGATTCTTTATAGGAATGGGGCAACCCGGCGAGAATGCGCTCACGGGGCTTACGTTCGAACCGGGGAGTGTAAACGGCGATAGATTGGTGCTTCATAAGTATGCGGGTAACAATCTTAACGGCGAACTAGACGAAGTTTGGCTGGAATTTCCCTTCAAGGAGCTGTTTTTAGATGCAATGCGCGGCGCGCATATTCTCGCCGTTCGCAACGGAAAAACCGTGACGTACTATGTGGAAATGCAAACGGGAGGATGGCGCAGTTTGTGGGAACTGACGCTTCCAGACAACTGCGGCGCGGCTATAATATTGCGAGTGCGGAGCAATTATAAAATCACGTTCTCGGACGTGCACGTGACGGACGTCCCGTCGGTGCTTGTCGTCAATCCGTACGGCGGCAATACGGTTACGGTAACGGGGGAGAACCCTTCGATAACGATAAATAACCCGTGGGACGGTTACAAGAACGACGTGTACGTGGAGCTGTACGACGAAAAAATAACGGGGACGCAATACGGTGTGGAATTTACCGTAAAATACGGTGCGTTCGTGAGCGGCGCAAACGACAGAACATACCGTTTCAGCGTGGAAATGGGAACGGGTGCAAGCAGTGATTTGAAAGGAATGACCTTCGACCCCGGTAATACCGAGGATAACAGAGTCGTGGTAAATAAAAGCCCGAGCGATTTGGATGGAGGCGGATACGAGCAATGGAATGAAGCAAACTTTTGCGTACACGCCGAAGGCGGCGCGAGAATGCGAGCGGTACGCAACGGAAAAACGGTTACGTACTATATTTTGGAGACAAACGGCGACTGGAAACAAATCGATTCGTTTGAGTTGCCGGACAATTCCCAAGCAAAAGTAATTTTACGCGTTCGAAGCGCGGCGCCTATTACGTTTTCGAATATATCCTTTTTCACGCCGGCAGAATAGAACGCAATAGGAGAATATATATGACCGATATACTACATGCAAAACCGAAAACAAAACAAAAAGCCAATGTTCATTTGACTGTGTTCGCAGTTATTTTTATGATATATTCGGTGGTTTTGTTGTTTCCGTTTTTATGGCTGATATTCAATTCCGTAAAGGACAAAACCGAATTCTTTCTTAACCCGTTGGCAATGCCGCAACACCCGTTCGTCAATATAAAGAATTTTGCCGTAATGGTTACGGAATTTCAACTCGGCGAGATGTTTTTCAATACGGTTTTTCTTTCGGTGCTGTCGCCGCTGATCGGATTGTTTTTTACGAGTTGCGTAGCATATGCGTATGCCAAACATCGGTTTAAGCTACGCAGTGCACTATTTGCGGTTGCAATGCTTCCTATGGTGGTAACTATAGCCGGTACGCAAAGCGCCACGTATAAACTCATCAACGATATCGGTATCTTCGATAATTTGGTGGGAATATTAGTCCTTTCCATGGGCGGTTTCGGCGTAAACTTTTTGTTGCTGTCCAGTGTGTTTACCAACGTTTCCGATGCATACAGGGAAGCGGCGAAAATCGACGGTGCGGGAAATTGGCGAATCTTTCTTACAATCTACGTGCCGCAAGCCGGCGGTATGTTGATTATACTGTATATTTTATCGTTTATAGGTACTTGGAACGACTTTATGACGCCGTACTTGTATTTGCCGTCGCATCCTACGCTTGCAACGGGTATTCAAAGGTTATCGGCGCAAATATCGAGCGGTAACGCTCAGTATGTAAACGATTATCCAAAATTGTTTGCCGCTATGTTGGTTACGATTTTGCCCGTAATGATCTTATTTATCGCGTTTCAAAAAAGGATCATGCGGTTTTCGCTCGGCGGCGGTATCAAAGGTTAAAAGTTAGAAAATATTCGGAGGTTACTATGAAAAACAAAATAAGTTCGTTTATTGCCACGTGTTTGGCGGGGGTTCTCTTTTTTACGCTGTTCGGCATGGCGGGATGTGCGAAAGGCGGTGCAAAAAAGGATGAACTGCTTGTTCGCTATGCGGAATGCGGTTACGGCGACGTATGGTTGAAAACGGCGGCAAAAAAGTTTGAAGAAACGCATGAAGGAATAAAGGTAAAACTTGAGGGAGACCCATCGCTCGGCAGTTCTAACGTTTATTCGCAGTTGCAGTCGGGTAAAAATCTCGCCGACGTTTATATGCTTTTGAACGCACCGTGGCGCGAATGGGTGTCGCTCGGCTATTTGGCGAATCTCAATTCCGTATATGAGACAGAAGTGCAAACATCGGCAGGTGCAACGAAAATAAAAGATTTTATGCTAAATGATGTATGCGATAGCTACTATATGCCGAGATACGTAGGACAAGAGCAGTCGTTTCCGTGGGCAATGCCGTGGGCACTTGTTCAAGTAGGCATTTGCTATAATCAAGAAATGCTTGCCGCTACGCCGCGCCGCGCGCAAGCGGGGAACTGGACGACGCCTCCCGAAACGGTGGAAGAACTCGTCGAATATTGCAGTGATCTTACGGCACGCGGCATTACGCCGTTTGCTTTTGCCGGTAGCGAGCCGCATTGGCTGCAATATTTAATGCGCGGTTGGTGGGGGCAGTATCAAGGAGCCTACACGCCCAATACGGCGAATCCCGACGTAAACGACGCGGCGGGATCGTATTTCGATTTCTGGAACTACAAATCGGCAGATGTATTTAATCAAGCGGGCATTAAAGCGTCCGTTGCGGCTTTTCAAAGTATTTTTTGCAAAATAAACGCAGACGGCGATTTGAAGAACGTGAGCGAAAACGTTATGGTGTTTTCCACGCAAGATGCCGAAAAAGAGTTTGCGTTGCAAAAGTGCGCCACGCCGTTAAGCGATTCGTATATGGACAACGAGATCGGCAAATGGCGCGATATGGCTAAGCATTGTAAAAATGACACCACGACTACCGAGGTCTC
>JAJWOJ010000068.1 GCA_021635425.1 Clostridiales bacterium
GTCCACAAAAACTGTGGAGAAATTCGTCAACAAAATTATGTTTAACGTATACAATATTGTTGACAAAATAAAATTTTTGTGATATAATCGGTAACGTAATCAGGCTGGAGGTAGATAAATGCTTACAGAATTCGGAAAGGTGATGCGAATCATCAGGATAAACACAGGCGACAGTATGCGCGATATGGCTGCGAAAATAGGCATGAGCGCGACGTACTTGTCGGCAATCGAAACGGGGAAACGAAATATTCCCGCAAATATGGAGGAATTATTGTTTTCTCATTATAATTTCTCTGAAAAAGACAGGAAGAAAATTAAAGACTCGATAGAAAAGTCTGCGTCGCACGTTAAAATTGACCTGACGGAAATGGCGGACAAAAAGAAAAAACTTATTTATTCGATATCCAAAGGAGATATAGACGAAGAAACGCTTGACAGGCTTTGCGAAATAATCAGCGAAAAGGAGAAAGAGGGGAAATGAGGGAAGTAATATATAAGCCTACAAACACAGGCGACGGCGTAATTGTTCAATACACGGATAGTTTCATACTCGATAAAGGTATGAAAATTTCCGTACCGAACCAATATATCGCCGTCGTTTTTGATAACGAAAAAATAAGTTTCAGAGTCGAACCTTGCGTGGGTAAAGTGATTTTCAAAGAATACGGAAAGAATTTTCTCGGTCATACGATGAAAATCGCGTTTATTCACGTTACGGCGATACCCGAAATGCCGTGGGGATTCGGCAATATTCAAGTAAACAACGAAAGACTGAAAGAAGCCTACCGCGTAGGTGCGAACGGAGCGTTTCAGATTAAAATTACCGATTTCACTAAACTTATGAGCGCGTTTTCGGGCGACGGCGAAATTACCGTGGACGACGTTAAAGAAAAAGTTCTGTCGCTTATAAAAACGATAGGCGTCGAACTCGTCGGTGCGTGTTTTGCCAATACCGACGTATCGGTGTTCGAGATAAGTTCGCTCGTCGGTAAAATTCGTGAAGATTTGTTTGAAAAACTTTCAAAAGAAAGTAAACTTGCCGATATGGGTATTAAAATCGCCAATCTTACCGTTGCGGGTGTTCACGTCAACGAAGAAGATCTCGAACTTATTCGCGACAGAATAAACGGATGCGAAGATACGAAAAGCGATGACGACGATGATTCGGACGACGACGGCGAAACGGTTAAACTTCGCGAAGATATACAAAAGTTTCAGTCGGAAATCTTAAAGAAAATGTCCGAAGAAATTGCGGCGGCAGAAGCGCGCAGTAAGGACGCGAGCGAAAGAAAAATTACCGAGCAGATTGAAAACAATCGTCGCGCGACCGTTTCGACGGTAATGCAATACATAAACGAGCAACTCGACGAATTCGGTAAAAGTTTATCTTCCGAACTCGACGAAAAAATTCAGGAAATGTTGCCGCTCCGCGACGGCGCGCAGGAATCTACGGTTGACTCTTTAACGCTCACGGCAGAAAACATTATATCAAACGCAACAACCGATGACGATTACGTTCCCGCGGCGGCGATGATTTACTCCAACGTGGAAGACAATCTTATACACAAATTCGGACTTATGCACGAAAACGAGAAGTTCCTGATTGATTTCCGTGATTATATGAAGATAGTCGAGCGCGCGAGGATAGGCAATCGTTATCTGCTTAAAAAGCGTAACGACAATGGTTCGTTTACGACGTTTGTGCCGCGCGTATATAAAGAAAACGACAACGGCGATCCGTCGGTAGTCGAATCTTTGCCGATTGTGAGATTTATGCAAGCGGGGCTTAATGCCGAAGACGCATGGTATGCTTCCGAAATATGGACTACGCTTAACCGCATAAGACATAAATCGGACGAAAACAAAGCGAAACTCAACGCTTTCTTTACAAAAGAAGGCACTACGCAAAAAGAATACTTACTGTCCGCGCTCAAATTCTATAAAGAGAACGGCTTATACACAAAGGATTGATGAGGAGATCGGTTATGAAAAAATATACGCCTTCGGTAAAAAACAATAATCAGGTAAAAGACGAACTTATGCAGGAAATGAAAGCGTTCCTGTATAGAATCGAAAAGGGCAAGTACGGTAAAAATCTCGACAAGGATACCGTTAAGGAAGTTTACGATTCTTTGGCTAACGCTGCGGACGGACTTAGCGGAATTATCTTCACGGGCGACGAAGATTTGACTATGGCGAGCGACAAAATCGGCTCATGTCTTGCAAACGTAAAAAAGGCTCTCGAACAGGATTATAGCAATCGTCTTGTCGAAGCGGCTGACGATTTATTGTATTATCTCGATTCGTTCAAGGCAATCGCCGACGGCGAAATCGACTACATCGACGAAGAGGAAATCAAGGCGAAAAAACTTTCCTGGTCGAAGCGTAGATTGTATGCTCGTCTTGACGAATTAAAAGAAATAAAGACGACCTTCGAACAGCAGGAAAAACGTCTTGAAAAGGAAATCAAAGGTCTTGAAACCGACCTTTCCGAACTCGACGAAAAAATGCTCAATGAAGACAACGAACGCTTGATAAACGACTTATACCGCAAGATTTCGGCATTGAAGAGTAAACTCGATATGCTCAACGTAAGGCGTAGCAACTACTCCGCGTGCTTTAATATTCTCGATATAATTTATGCTAACGCGAGCGAGATTTTAACGGCGAGTCAGTTCAGCATGGAAGAGGCGTCGAAGGCAAAAGTTTTGCTTAATATAGGCAAACTCAAAGCCGTCGTCAACGAACCGGATAAGGCAATCGCTATCCTTAAAGTTATGGATAAAGACATCAAGGCTATATCCGAAAAAGTTATGAGTATGGACGAAAAGGTGTTCGGTTTGGATACGAAGCAAACGAGCGTAACCGACAGTGCGCTTGCGTATAAAGAAGAGCTTATGCGTAAAAAACGCGAAAGAGAATTTAACGGCGAAAACCTTGACGAACTTGAAAGAGGTAAAACGACTTCGACTAAAAAAGTAGGGGAGGATAAATAAAATGGCATTTTTCAAAACGAAACAAGAAAAGGAAATAATGGCGCAAATGGCTCGCGACGAGCAACTCGAAGTGTTCAACGACCAGATTAAAACTTTGCAAACCAAGCGCGAAGAATACGCTCGCATTGCCGCCGAAGCGGAAATTAACGGCGATACGGGAACTTATGAAGTCGCCTGCAATGCTTTAATAGAACTTAACGACGTTATTTCGAGTTTAATGCAGACGAAAGCCAACTTCGATATTATAAACGTGTCCAATTCTATCGCCGTAAGTATGGCTACGGCTATGAATGCGCTCGACGCTATGGCGAGCAATAAAGCCCACCTGCCCGATATTCGTAAAATCCAAAAGGCTAATGCGAAAGTCGCAAAATATATGCGCACTATCAAAATTTCGCAAAAGGCTATGGCTGGGGCGATGCGTACTTCTAACCCCGCGAACAAGGCAAGAAGTCAAGCCGAAATGGATGCCGTTCGTCCGATGATAGACGCGGCAAGAGCAAAACTTACAGGTTCTGCCCCCGTTTCGAGCGATATTGATATTTCCGCCGAAATCAACGCCGAGAAAAATAGGATAATTTAAAGGAGATTAGATTTATGCGTTACTATCATGTTTCAAGCTATGCAAAGGAAGGACAGATATTCACAAAGGAAACAAAGAATAATTTTGATTATTGTGAATTCATATGTGTAAACGATTTTTCAACATACGAAAAAGCCTTTAACCTATATAAAGAAATGCTTAAAATGGATTTATATTCAAAAACGGGACGAAACGCTTCAAAATGGCTGTGTGAGGCATTATTTGAATGTGTCAGAAAACAAAATAATGCCGATCGGCCAAGCCGTGTTTGGGGTGTGTATTTATGCGATACCAAAGAACATGCAAAAGAATTCAAGAACAACGAAAGAGGGAAAGAATCAAAAATATTTGAAGTTAATGATTGCAGTGCTATTACATTTAATATGAACTTATTTACTCAGGCGCATAAAGAGATTGTTGAAACGGATTTTTCTGCACAATCGTATGAAATAGTTGTGAATTACGCAAATGCCTATTGGACAGACACAAACATTCCCGGATATGAATATATACCCGAGTATATTGCTTTAGATAAGGAAGTCAGAATAGGTTCTGTTGTTGAATAATTGCAATCGAAAAACTTTTTTAATATTTAGAAAACAAGAGAGAGATTATGGCTTATAAAGGAATTATTTGCCCAGTATGCGGCAGCAATTTAGTAAATGAAATAGAAAACGGCAGATTAAAATGCGTAAGTTGCGGAGCCATCATTGAAAATGAAAACACTTTCAACGATATCAATGCGATAATGTCATATCTTGATGGTTCGCAGTTCGAAACGGCTGAAAATTATTGCAGAGACGCGCTTGCTCGAAACGGAAATGCTCTTCCCGTGTTAAACTGGCTGTTATTCCTCGCGAAAAACAAGATACATTTTGTAAACGATCCGAAAACAAACGAGAGAAAGCCTGTTTTTTACAGTGAAAGAGTTTTTAAGCGAGATTGTGTGTTTGATGACGAAAACTATAATTTGGCTATCCAAGGCAAATATCGCTCTAAATATCAGCATTTCGGCGAACTCATCGAAGCAATAAGAATGGAACTTTGCGAGAAGATAAGCGAGGAAGCCGATACGGATATATTTATCAGTTTTAAGTCAACCGAAGAAGTTACCGATAGCGAAGGCAAAATTCGTAGCGTTGAAACCTTTGACCAGAAGAAAGGATGGGAAATATATAACTATTTCACGTCTAAGGGCTATAAGGTGTTTTTTAGCCCTGTGAGTATCGGCAAAGGGAACGTTCTCGGTCAGATGTATGAACCGAAAATTTTTGCCGCGCTTGCTTCCTGCCGCGCAATGATATTGATCGGTACTAAAAAATCGTATATAACCGACGGTTGGGTGCGCGACGAGTGGACGAGATACTTGTATTTTATGAAGAATTGTAAAAACAAAAAATCTTCTCGCCTTAACAAAGCGAACGATTCTTTGTTTTACGTATTCGATAAACAACCGCCAGCCGATCTCCCGTCTCAGATAGCTGAAATCGAGGGCGTAGATTGTTCGTCCGCCTATTATCTCGACGATTTATATAAAGCAATTAAAGCGCGAATAGGCAACGTAAATAACGGTATCGAAAGAATCAGTATCGAAAAGGGCGAAAGAATAAAAAAAGAAAAAGTCGATATCGAATCGATTAAAACGATTGCTCTCGGAAACGGCGCAATCGCGAAAAAACAAACTAAAATCGCAGGCAATCTTGAAGTAAAAGAATTTGGTGGAAATAAGGTTGATTATTTCGATGCCGATACGCAAAAAATTCTCGACGGTGCTTTCACTTCTCTTGAAGAAGGGAATTTTAATTTCGCTCGCCATGAATTTGACGATGTTTTGTCCACTGCCGATAACGCAACTGCATTGTACGGTAAAATATTATTGACGATTGAGGCCAAAAACGAAGAAGAATTTGCAAAAAATGCCGAAAAATTCCCTAAAAGCGAAATATCTTTATATCATAAACTTATGTCCTGCGCAAGCAAGGCAGAGGCAGAAAAAGCTACGAATTTATTTGTTTCGGCTTGTAAGCAATGCTGTGTCGATGTGGAAACCCGCGAAGCGGTAATGTTTTTCAATGCCGTTGTCGAATACAATATTCCGCAAAGAACCGACGCCATAAAAACTTTAAAAGAAGCGATCCCGTCGCTAATAAAAGCGCACGACCCGAATTTGCAAGACGCAATAAATGCGTTTTTAAGCACGATTGCGCCGAATAAAGTAGATTTGTATATTAAAGAATGTGTAAATATTGTAAAATGCGCCATAAAAGAAAGCAGTTTCTCCGTAGCGGAAATTTACAATAATAAAATTCTTGAGTTGGACGAAAATAACCACGATGCAATGGCGTGCAGAATTTATATCCAAACTCATTCGAGAAATTCAGAAGAATTAAAAAGCAAAATTAACACTGTAAAATTAGAAGATATTGAATATATTGTAACCCATTCTTCCGTTAAAAATGCCGATTACGATTTGGGGTTTTTCGCTTATGCATATCTTGACAGAATGAATGTTGCAGAGGAAGTTGGAAAATCTGCGCAATCATTGCAAGTGCTCCTGAAATATGATTTTACGGCAAGAAAAAAAGTATTGTCAATGCTATTCTTTTTAGTGTCGGACAAGGCTCAGTATTTAACAGCCGAACAATTCGAGACAATAACCGATTTTTTTCTTGCGAACTATGATTCAGCCGCCGTGGATAACTATATCTATTGCGCTTTAAAGGTTGCTGATGTTTCACTTAAAAAAGGTTGGTGGAATGTTGCCAAAAAAAATTATAGAAAAATAATCAATATAGATAATGCAAATTTACAGGCTTTGTACGGCGTTTTGTTTGCCGATATAGAAATCGGCGATGATTCGATTGTTAATGCTGTTGCTAAATTTGCGGATAAAGACGGTATAGCCATCAAAGATTTAGAAAATCTTCTTAAGTTCTCGTTGAATACCGAGGCAAAAACCGAAGATGATTTGCGGTTTAATAACTTAATCAGTAAGTTCTCGGGCGATATTCTAACTGCACTCAGAACGGGTGCAGTCGCTCCCGATATTGCGGATAGCGCATATCTGAACGTTATAAGGTATATACCGCAAAGCAATAAAGTTTTAATGCGCAAAAAACTTCTTGCAATATCATCTGATTTGTTGACGCTTAAAAAATTCGAGCTTGCAAGTAAATATTACAATCAAGTTTTACTTGATAAAAACGATGATTTTGACGCATTATGGGGCTTGGTTTTGTGCGAAGCGGAATGTAGAAATAACGAAGAACTTGAAAATAGCGATTACGATTTTGCCGAAACTAAAAACTACATACGCGCATATCGTGCCGCAACTCGCGAAGACCAAAATAAATTAAACGCAATATATAAAAAGTGGTCGGAATTAAAAGAAAAACGTAAGTTTAAGTCTTTAACTGACGTAATTATGAAAAAGGTTGGCGTCTCTTTCGAACGCGATATTATAAAGTCTCCTAAACATCTCTCCACCATACCTGAATTTACTCAGCTTATGCAAGTGGGTAACGAATATATCATATCGAAATATCGTTTTATTGAAACGCTTCAAAAGCAATATAACGATTTAGAGGTTGAGATCCAGAAAAAAGAACAAGAAATCAAGGAAATCAAAGATGATGATTATAAAAGTAATTACGAAAATACATTAAATAAAAACAAAACGCTATTAGAAAAAGAACAGCAAAAACTTCTTGAGCTATTCGACGCGGTAAAAAGCGAGGATAATTTTGAAAGCGCAGAATGTGATGAGAATCAAAACAAAATAAAAAAAATCATAGATTCGCAGATTATAGAAGAAGTCTCTCTGTATAATAATGTTGTCAAAAAGAAAAAAGAAAAAAGAAAAAAGTATTACATAACAACAGTTGTTTTATTAGTAGTAATAATAGTTGCTATATTTTTTATTGTCATACTTAATGTTTCACCTTTGTCATCTGTTGATGTAGAAGGGTGTGCTTTCAAAAAAAAGTCAGACGGAACATATGAGCTGTCTAATTTTCAAAAAGATACAGTAACGGAATTCGTGATTCCTGGAAAAGTCAGGGGTAGAGCTGTAACTTCAATAGGTGATGAAGCGTTCTATGATTGCAGCGGACTTATGAGTGTAACGATTCCGGATAGCGTGACTTCTATAGGTAATTATGCGTTCAGCGGTTGCTACAAACTTGTAGAAGTAATCAACAACAGTTCATTAAGTATCACAAAGGGAAGTTCAAGTAACGGTCAAGTTGCCTTTTATGCACTTAATGTAAAGAAAGGCGGAAGCGGTGAAGTAGTAAACCAAGACGGATATTTGTTTTATACTTACAATAGTGTAAACTTTTTGTTGGACTATGTCGGCATCGAAACGGAATTGATTTTGCCGAAAAACTACAATGGACAGCAATATCAAATTTACAAGTTTGCGTTCGAAAATTGTAGCGGACTTACGAGCGTCACAATCGGTAGCGGCGTAACTTCTATAGGCAATTATGCGTTCAGCGGTTGCAGCGGACTAACGAGTATAACGATTCCGGACAGTGTAACATCTATAGGTGTTTCTGCGTTCAAAAATTGCAGAGGACTTACAAACATTACGATTCCGAACAGCGTAACATCTATAGACCAGTCTGCGTTCGAAAATTGCAGCGGACTTACGAGTGTAACAATTCCGAACAGCGTAACATCTATAGGCTCTTCTGCGTTCTATGATTGCAGCAAACTTACGACTATAACAATCCCCGACAGTGTAACTTCTATAGGCGCGTCTGCATTCGCTTGTTGTTATGGACTTAAAAAAAT
>JAJWOJ010000522.1 GCA_021635425.1 Clostridiales bacterium
TATCGCGGTTTGCGTTTCCGATCCTTATTACGGAAGAACCGTCTCCCTGTTTCGCAATATTTGCGTTATTTTCATAGAAATAACCTTCGGTATATGCTCCCGAGAAAGAACCGTTCGCGATATACTGCATGGTTTTTCCGTCGTCGTCCGTGCCGACTACCTTAAGTTCGTCGATAAGAATAAAAGCGTCGCCCGCACAATCGACAAAATTCATTTCCATCCACTGAACATCGGTCTGACCTTGCTGAGTTGTGAAATTATAAGTATATGTCTGCCATTCAGCGGAAGGAGCGATAGCAATTTCCCCTTCGTCTGCATAATAAGATCTCTCTCCTTTTGGATTCATATTGTCGATACGAACGGCAAGTCTGCCCGCATAAGCGGTTTTGTACTTAAAGGAAAGCGTATAGCTCTTATCATGGGGCAACATTCCGAAATAGTTGCCGAAATATTTACCCGTATCGAGTTTGAGCGAAGCGCCGTCGTTATCGGAAGATTCGCTCGAAATCTGAGCCGTCGTAAGTCTTTCCGCGGAACGCTCATTCACGGGAAGCTGCCAATCATAATTCGCTGAACCAAAAGACTGCAAACCGAATTTTACAGTGTTTGTAGCCGCGTTGGAGGGTTTAACGGTGATATCGTCCACATAGAAATCGCCTACGCCGTCCGCGCATATTTTCAGAATAAGCGTTTTGGCGGAAACCGAAGTTTTATAAGAGAAAGTCGTTTCGGTCCAGTCGTCTCTTCTTCCGTCTACGGAATGAAGAATTACGTTTTCGTCGTTCACGACGTTTCCGTTCGCGCTCTGTTCCTTAGCTTTGAAGTAAACCTTGTTTCCGGCTGTCTGCGCGCAAATGCTCTTTACGAACGCGCCGATAACGTAGTTCTGATCGGGAGTTACGTCGAACGCGTAGGAATACATAACAAGCTCCCCGTCCGCTTTTTCTCTTTTCAGATGCAAAGCGTTGCCCGTTCTGCCTTCCGTCGTTGCGAGAACGTGTAGATTATCGGACTCGTACGACCAGTTGCGCTCTTTTCCGTCGGCGTCTCTGTCGTTGTAGAAATAATACTGCCAGCCGGTAAGAGCTTCGTTTTTACCCTTGATTTCTACGGATTCCGCTTCAAAGCCCTTGGGAATAACGACCTTATCATCTGCCGCGCTGACGGCGGGAGCTGCCGTCGATACCGATAATGCCGCGATAAGCGAAGACACCGCCGCAACAATACCCATTTTGCCAAACTTTTTCATTGATTTTCCTCCTTACAGATTTTTAAGCGTTCTCTCGCGCTTAGCCACAAGTGATTGTGTTTAAACTCGGTCTTGCGTCGTGTTTTCAGGCTAATACATTGTTCCGCAA
>JAJWOJ010000069.1 GCA_021635425.1 Clostridiales bacterium
TCAAGTGCTTTAAACTCGTCAAAAAACTCATAATTTAAATAGCTCATAGGTGCCTTCTTCCATGTTTTCAAAAACAAAAACCGCAAGGAAATCCTTGCGGCTTTTGCTGCGGCTTAACCGCGTTTTTTGGCGGAGTGCTGGCATTTTTGTACACACCCGATTTGTTTTTAGAAGCAGACTTTTCAGCCTGCTTTGCTGTCCTTTCTACTTCTTCAATACTGTCGGGCAATCGCTTTTTAGTTATATGCTGGTCTGTAAAGTTAAAAGTAATGACTACTTTGTCTTTATATAAGATAACTTCTCGTATAAAGTTTCTTACTATCAACTTTCTCGCGCCGTTGCTTTCTATATCGCCGCACACGGTTTTTTGAAAGAACTCTTTAATGAGTTCGGGCGTCAGATAACTATACGTCCGCTGTTTTGCCTGTTCAATATCGAAATCGTATTGAGATATTTGCGTTTCAAGTTCTTTTAGTCGAATTTTCGTTTGCTCGGTTATAATACCTTGCTCAATAGCAGAAATCAAATTTGCCGATGCTTTTAATGCGTCGGCTCTTTTTTTCTCCAACGATTTTATAACGGTGCTTTCCTGTGTTTCATTTTGGTGAAGTTTGCAGATATACTCCACAAGCGCGTCCAAATTATTATTGTCGTAAAGCATTTTCCACGTTTCATTAAAAACCAAATCTTCCAACTCTTTGCGGTGAATAGTCATTGTGCCGCATTTTTGTTTCTTTCTGCGTTTCGATAAGCAAGTATAATACTTATAAACCGTGCCCCAACGGTTTGTAGACGTAACGCCAACCATAAATTGCTTGCAATCACCACAAATAAGTTTTCCCGAAAGCAAATAATCAAACCTTTCTTTTTTGCTACCCGGTGAGTGCTTATTGGCATTTCTAATTGATTGAACTGTCTGCCACGTTACTTCATCAATGATTGCGGGATAAATATTCGTATAAACGGTATCGCCGTGTTGAACTTTACCGATATACTTTGTGTTTTGAATTATCTTGTATATACGCTTATCGTCAACGTAATGCCCGCTTTTGGTTCTTATTCCACGAGCGATTAAGTTATCGGCTATACTTTTTCCAGTTTCGCCTTTTGCAAATCGCCTAAAAATCTCCTGTACAATTTCCGCCTCAAACGGATCGATAACGTTCTTTTTGTCTACAACTTTATACCCGAATATCTGCATACCGCCGGTGTAATTACCTTTACGATAACTTTCATTCAGTCCGCGCAATACTTTTTGCGAAAGTTCTGCCGAATAGTATTGGTTCATACCTTCAAGCAAACTTTCAAGGATAATACCTTCGGGGCTATCGGGAATATTCTCCATAGCCGATATAACTTTAACGCCATTATTGCTTAAAGTGTGTTTATGTATAGTCGTTTCATACTTATTGCGGGAGAAACGGTCTAATTTATACACCAAAACATAGTCCCACTGACGTTTATTACTGTCTTTAATCATACGCTGAAAGTCAGGACGCATATCATTCGTTCCCGTCATTGCTCGGTCGATATAAGTATCAACTATCAGTATATCGTTATTTTTGGCGTAATCCTGACAAACACGAAGTTGCCCCTCAATAGACTGCTCGGTTTGGCTATCGCTCGAATACCTTGCATAGATTACTGCTGTTTTCATAGTGCTATTAACTCCTTTAACTTATTTTTTGTCTTTCGACGGAAACCGAACAATCCGAGAACGGCGGAGCCGTCAAGGATAAAGAAAAAAATATTGGATATAGTCTGTTTGTTTATAGTTCTCACAATAATTTTTTCCCTTGACGGAAACGACGGGCTTGGATTAGGCTTTCCACGAGAAAGAAAAAACGTCTTGTTTCTTCCTTGTCCACAAGATTACGAGTTAAAGTCGCAACTTCTTTGCGAGTTCAAAAAAATACTTCAAAAAAATTTTCAAAGTCGAAAAAATCCTGCGAGTTTGGTTGTTATCCTTTCCACAAAAAAGGAGAAACCTTATGAAACAGAATAGTAAAAACAACCTTGAAGTTGAAACAATTGGCGTTCCGATTATCGACGCGCTTTCGACAGAAGATAAAAAGGCATTTGCAAAGGCTCTTTTATTGTGTGCTGTTGAATACTACAAAGGTCAAAATGAAAAAGACGATAAAAAGAATTAGTTTTCAGATATTAGTTGTCTGTACGGCACGGTATAGATTTGACTTTTTTTCTAAAAAATAGTAGAATATAAAAGCCAACTCCGAATAATGCCGTTCAACGGCAAAGTTCACAACAAATATATTTCAGTCTTTGAAGTATCATAGGCAACGCTTATGCGCATACCTAAACATCGGTAGATATATCGTCCGTGTTTACAAACAGTATGCTCGCATTGCGTTTTTTCGTGATACTTCATTTGTTGTGAACGGGGTTGGCGCTCAAACGGTCGGTATTCTATATTTGCCGCTCTCGTTTGGGGGCGGCATCTTATTTTTTATAAGTATCATAGCCGCAAAACATTCGGGGCTGTGATATGGAAAGAAAAACTGCATTTATCGGACATAGACAAGTATGTTTTATAGAAAAAGTTAAGGAACGGTTGCAAAACGCCATTGAACAATGTATCAATGACGGTTGCAGCCATTTTTTAATGGGAACACACGGCGAATTTGATAAAATGGCATTAGACGCTTGCCGTTTTGCCAGAAAGCAACACCCTAATATAAATATTGAAGTAGTATTAACGAGTTACCACATTATAGAAAAGAAAGATAGCCTTGATTATGTTCCGTATCAAGACGTAGAAACAGTTATTTTTGATATTGAAGATTTGCATTTCAAGCAGCAAATAACCGCAAGCAACAGGCAAATGATTGACGAGTGCGATACACTCATTTGTTATGTAGATAAAAAACAAAATCCAAGCGGGGCAAAAACTGCTATGAATTACGCTCAACGCAAGGGGCTTGAAATTATAAATTTATTTAGAGAAGAAGATAGTCCGACATTTGGTATGACTGCCGATGAAGCAAAAATCTATTGGAAAAACTATCTTTCTGGCATTAGAAACGTAAAATAGGGGCTTTATAGTCCTTATTTTTGTAATTTAATTAAATTTCAAAGCGGAAAATGCTTGACAAATCAATTTTCTTGTGATATGATATTTATGTAAATTTCAAAAAGGACGTGTGTCAAGTGGAACTACAATCTCTCGCAAACATAATACAAGGCAACATTCCGACACGAATAGAAGTTACAACAGGTCAATCCGTTGAAACGATTACTATGCAAGAACTTAACTATATTGCTAACGTTTCGGACGATTTGCCCATTGAAAAATATATAACCGTTCAAGGCGATAAAATCGGGACTTATTCTTTAACAAAAGAATACGACGTAGTTGTCGGATTGAGTTCGGGCAAAGCAATCGTGATTGAAAGCCGTCGCGCTGACAAACTCATTCTTTCAAATCTTGCTATTATACGGATAAATGATATGTCGGAAGTTGATCCCTACTACTTATGTTGGTTTATCAACAACAATCGAGCGGCAATTAAGAAAATGCAGCAAGGCACTTCCGCTGTTTCAATTATTCCGTTAAGTATGTTGAAAAGTTTTGAAGTAACATTACTACCTATCGAAACACAACGAACAATCGGAAAGATAAGCGAACTGAAACGGCAACGAGATAGACTAACACATTCAATAGAAACGAAAAAAACGGACATTTTAACACAACAGTTAATGAAAATATATGAAAAGGAGTTGCAAAATGGCGATAAGCGAGTATGAAGTTGAAAATCTCTTTATTGAAAGATTAGGGACTATCGGTTACAAATATGTTGCATTAAGGGACTATACCGAAGTGGTGCTTAACTTCAAGGCGCAACTTGAAGAGTTCAATAAAGAAGAAATCATCAAAGGCAAAGGCGTTGCGGAACTGTCGGTTGCTGAATTTGACAGACTTCGCACACAAATAGAAAACAAAACCGTTTACGAGTCGGCAAAAATTTTGCGCGATAAGCAGGTTTTGGAATTAGACAACGGCAAGCGTATCTATATTGAGTTTTTGTCGAAAGACATAGACCGCAATATTTATCAGGTTACGCACCAAGTAACGATGGATAAAGACCATATGAATGAAGTCGTTTATAAAAATCGTTACGACGTTACGGTTCTCATTAACGGTTTACCACTCGTTCAGATTGAATTGAAACGCCCCGGCGTTGAAATCAACGAAGCAATCAATCAGATAAACCGCTATCGCAGATATTCGTTCCGAGGGCTGTTCCATTTCATTCAATGTTTTGTCGTTTCAAACTCTATTCAGACAAAATATTTCGCAAATGAAAACGAAACAAACGCGGACGGTACATACAAAGCCATACTGAAAAGTCTTGCCTTCTTCTGGACGGACGCGAATAACGAGCGTATCAACCAACTCAACGAGTTCACGGACGATTTCTTCACGAAATTCAATATAACTGCTCTATTGACGGACTATACCGTATTGCAAGATACAATGAAAAACATTATCGTAATGCGTCCGTATCAGATTTACGCAACAAAAGCGGTTTTACGTCGTGTGTTGGAAGAAAACCGTAACGGCTACGTTTGGCATACAACCGGTTCGGGCAAAACACTCACTTCTTTCAAATGCGCGTCCCTTCTCCGTGATAACGGTAGAATTGATAAAGTTTTCTTTTTGGTTGACCGAAAAGACTTGGACGACCAAACCGTTGACGAATACAACTCGTTTGAAGAAGATTGCGTCGATAACACCGATTCAACCGCCGAACTCATTAAGCGTTTGAAAAACAGCGGTGAAAAAATGCTTGTTACGACCATTCAGAAACTCGCTTGCGCACTTCGCAACGAAAAATATAAGTCCGTTATGGAAGCATACAAGACGAAAAAATGTGTGTTCGTTATCGACGAATGTCATAGAAGTCAGTTCGGGAAAATGCACGGAGATATTCGCAGAAGTTTTCAGAACGCAAACTTTATCGGCTTTACGGGAACACCTATTTTTGAAGAAAACAAAGGTGCAACAGGTCAGACAACGGCAGATATTTTCAACGCCGGCAATATGGATGCTTGTTTGCATAAGTATCTTATCAAAGAAGCCATCGCCGACGGTAACGTTTTGAAATTCTCTGTCGAATATCAAAACACGTTCAACGTTGTTACGACAAACGCTGCCGATATGACGGTAAGACGTATTGTCCACGAGCAAAGCAATAACCCGAATTTCAATCTCGAAGAATACTGCAAGCGTAACAATATTGATATTTCAAATATTTATAGCGACCAGCAACGTATCGAACTCGTTACAAATAACATTTTGGAACATTACGAAAAGCATACGAAAATCGGCACGGATACCTACACGTCGCTCTTTGCAATTCAGTCAGTGCCACTTCTTCAAAAGTATTACACTGCTTTCAAGAAGTTGAACAAAAAAGGCTTGAAGATTGCGGCAATATTTACTTATGCGGCAAACGAGGATATGGACGAAGGAGCAGATACACCGCAATCGAGAGAGTTTTTGGAACAATGTATCAAGGACTATAACGAAATGTTCTCTGACGGTAAAGAAAAACTGTCTTTCGGTCTTGATACGTTCGACGCTTACCGCAAGGATATTGCAAAACGTTTGAAACAAAAAGAAGTTCCGCAGATTGATATTTTGCTCGTTGTAAATATGTTCTTAACGGGATTTGACTCAAAGCCCCTTAACACGTTGTATTTGGATAAGCCTTTATTCTGGCATTCTCTTGTTCAAGCATACAGCCGCACGAACCGCATTTACAAAGAAACAAAGCAATATGGGCAAATAATCACGTTCCGTAATATCAAAGACGAACAGGACAAAGCCCTTAAACTGTTTTCGGGTGATGGTAATCCGAACGCATATTTGCTTGAAAATTACGATTATTACGTTGCCGAATATGCCGACAGAGTTGCTGTCTTGCGTAACATTGCACCGTCTTACGACATTGCGGGCAGATTGCAATCCGAAGACGACCAAAGAAAGTTTATCGTTGCTTTTCGTTTGGTTGCGCAAACGCTTTCTACGTTAAAAACATTCTCAAAATTCGAGTGGAACGACCTTGCAAACGTTCTGGACGAAGACGAGTTCTTGGGATATAAATCGTGGTATCTCTACTACTACGATTTAGCAAAGAAAGATAGAGAGAAAAATGTCAAAACAACGCTTGTCGATATCGACTTCAATATCGAACTTATCCGCACGGATAAAATCAACGTCGTTTACATTCTCAACCTGTTAAAAGACGTAATCAAGAAAGACGAAAACGAGAAAAAACGCTCTATTGACTTGATTTTACGAGAAATCGAACGTTCAGACAACGAGAGGTTGAGAGCAAAACAGGAAATGTTAAAGCGTTTCGTTACGGAAAAGTTTTTCAGTCTTTCGCCGGACGAAGATATCGTAAAAGCGTATGAAGAATTTGAAGTGCAACAGCAGAATATGGATATCGAAATGTTTGCGGAAGAAACGGGAATTGACGTCGATACCATCAAGTCATTTATGTCGGAATATCAATTCAAGCACGTTATCAGTCTTGAAGATATCCGCAAAAGATTAAGTCAAAAAGGATACGGACTACTAAAAACAATCAAATTGTCGTCCGAAATAGAAGAATTTGTTAAAGAACAGTACGAAAAATTCAGAGCCGAAGGAGTATAAAATTATGGCAACCGATATTCAACTTCATAAACAACAAGCACAGGAACTTTCTAATAAACTTTGGGCTATCGCAAACGATTTGCGTGGCACTATGGACGCGAGCAAATTCAAGGATTATATTCTCGGTATCATCTTCTATCGTTTCCTTTCCGAAAAGACGGAAAAGTATATGGAAGAAATACTTAAAAACGACGGTATGACTTATGCCGACGCTCTCGCGTCCAACAATGAAGAATTGCTTGCCGCTCTTGACAAGTATTCTCTTGACAGTCTTGGCTATATCATTCGCCCCGAATATAGTTTCGGCTATATCGTCAATATGATTGCAGGCAAATACGACGGCAAAGTATTTTCGGTCGATTATCTTGAAAAAGCCATCGCGTCTATTCAGCAATCTACTCTCGGTCAGAAATCGGAAGCCGCATTTGACGGTATTTTCGACGCAATGGATTTGAAAGACAAAGACTTGGGCAAAGAAGTTTCCGACCGCACAAAACAAATTGCAAAGGTTATAAACCGTGTAAACGATATTGAGTTTTCCTACGACGACGCTCAATTTGACGTTCTCGGAACGGCTTATATGATTTTGATAGGTTTATTTGCGTCAGACAGCGGCAAGAAAGGCGGCGAGTTCTTTACGCCGAGTGCTGTATCTGAACTTTGTAGTAGACTCGCAACAGTAGGTCTGACTTCTGTTAAAAGTGTTTGCGATCCTACATGCGGCTCTGCTTCAATGCTTTTGGAAGTTCGTAAAGCGGTTATCGCAAACGGTGGAACGGCTGAACACGCCGTAGGTCATTACTACGGACAAGAACTTAACGGAACGACTTACAACCTTGCTCGTATGAATATGTTAATGCACGACGTTCCATATCAATATTTCAATCTTTTCAACGATAATACGCTTGAAAAAGATAATTTCAAAAACATAAGAGAAGGTTTCACTGTTCAAGTCGCAAATCCCCCTTATTCTGCAAAATGGTCAGCAGATTCGAAGTTTTTGGAAGATGAAAGGTTTAGCGGTGCTGGTAAACTTGCGCCATCGAGCAAAGCAGATTTTGCTTTTGTTGAACACATGGTTTATCATATGGCAGATGACGGACGTGTTGCGGTTCTTCTTCCGCATGGTGTTTTGTTCCGTGGCGGCAGCGAAGATACCATCCGCAGATATTTGATAAAAGATTTGAACGTTCTCGATGCCGTAATCGGCTTGCCGGCAAACCTTTTCCACGGCACGGGTATTCCCGTATGCTGTCTTGTTTTGCGTAAATACCGTAACGGCAACGCCGGCAATATTTGCTTTATCGACGCAAGTAAGTATTTCACGCCGGGCAAAAATATGAACCAACTTTCTTCTGACGATATCGACCGTATCGTAAATGCCTATGTTGAGCGTAAAGATATAGATAAATTCTGCCACGTTGCGACTATGGAAGAAATCGAAAGTAACGATTATAACCTTAACATACCCCGTTATGTCGATACATTTGAAGAGGAAGAAGAAATTGATATCAAAGCCGTTATGGCGGAAATAAAAGACCTTGAAAGCCAACGTGCAAGCCTTGACGCGGAGATTGACAAATACCTGAAAGAACTCGGAATTTTGGAGGACTAATTATGTCGAAAAGCAACGAAACAACCCCTAATGTTCCAACTTTGAGATT
>JAJWOJ010000070.1 GCA_021635425.1 Clostridiales bacterium
TAATTATACTCATATATAGAAAAAAGTCAACCGAAAGTTAGCGATTGACTAAAAATTTGTCTTTTATTTACACGTTAAGTAGTTTTACGGCTCAAGACGAGCCTTCGGCGAAGCCTGTCGCGTATAAGCCGGCATTTATTATTTAATTTTCCACTTCCCGCTTGCCGATTGCAAATCGACCATACGGGCGTAAATGCCGTTTTTCTTACACAACTCGTCGGGAACGCCCTGCTCCGCCACGACTCCGTTTGCTAAAACGACTATTTTATCCGCACCCACGACCGTTCTCATTCTGTGAGCTATCACAAGAACCGTTTTGTCTTTGATAAGGCGGGAGAGCGCGGTTTGAATAAGCGTTTCGTTCTCCACGTCGAGACTAGCGGTTGCTTCGTCGAGGAGAATTATAGGCGCATCCTTCAAAAACGCACGCGCGATTGAAATTCGCTGACGTTCGCCGCCCGAAAGCTCAGAACCGTTTTCACCAATGTTTGTATTCCACTTATCGGGCAATTTCTCGGCGAACTCGTCCACATTTGCAAGCCGAGCCGCAGCCATAACCTCTTCGTCCGTCGCACCCTTTTTGCCGAGACGAATATTTTCCATAATCGTGTTATCAAACAAAGTTACTTCCTGAAAAACGATAGAATACAGACTCATCAATTTTTCGGGGTCGATTTCTTTTACATCCATTCCGCCGACGGTGATTTTTCCTTTCTGAATATCCCAGAACCTTGCGGCAAGCCTTGAAACGGTTGTTTTTCCGCCGCCCGAAGGACCGACAAGCGCGGTGACTTCGCCTTGCTTTGCCGTGAACGAGACGTCTTTTAATACGACTTCGCCGCCCGTATACGCAAAGCCGACGTGTTCGAATGAGATATCGCATCCATTGTTCGTGAGATTATCTCTGCCCGTCTGAACGGGACATTCCAGAATTTCATTCATACGCGCAACATTTGTACGCATTGCAATGATTGCCGCAAGGTTTTGAAGAGCCGCCTGCATCGGGTCGTAAAGACGGGACGCAACAAGCAAAAACATGAAGAACGTCAATACGCTGAGCGTGCCATTTACAAGCAAGACAGAGCCGACCAACGCTACGGAAGCGATTCCGAGTTTTAAAACCATGCCTGCACTCGTTACGAAAACGGCGGTTGTAAGTTCTGCTTTGATATTGCGCGTTTCAACACCTTTAATCTTTTTCTTTAAGCCCGAAAGGTAGTTCGTCTCGGCGTTGTTGGCTTTTAAATCGCGAACGGTTTCGATGTATTCCTGTATTCCGTCCGCACATGCCATTTTTGCCGCCATAGATTTTACAAGCACTTTATCCTGTACTTTATAGCTCAAAAGAACGATAAATACCGACACGGGAATAACCCAAAGCGCGGCAAAAGCCATTCGCCAATCGAAAACGAAAAGCCCTGCGGCGATAAGAATAGTTGAAATCAACGAGCCGAACAGTCCCGGGATAAAATGCGAAGTACTCTTTTCTATCACTTCGCAGTCGGACATAATCGTACTCGTCAGGTCGGCAAGATCTCTTTTGCCGAAGAACGATAGAGGAAGTTTACGAAGTCTTTCGGCTAAACTAAGTCTTCTTTTTCCGCTTTCTTCGTAAGTGGTAAAATACGTGTTGTTATACTGGAACCATGTGGTTAAAAAGATAAGCGCAAAGCATATCACGCATCCGACGACGTAAAAAGTTATTCTTCCGCCTTGCACTCCGCCGCCAAGCATATCGGAAACGAGAAAGTATAAAAGCGTGGTCGGCAACATAAACGCCATATTCTGAAACGCGCAGGCGATTATACCCTTGATAAGCCCTTTTGCGCCTTCTTCGGACGAAGCTGTCTTCTTTTGTATCGTTTTAACGAGCGACATTGCTTTCACCCTCCTTTGCCACTTTCCATTCTACTGAAGCGGCATAATCTCTCCACATTTTTGCAAACAATCCGTTCTTTTCGAGAAGTTCCTCGCGCTTTCCGCTTTCTGCGACAAATCCGTCTTTTATAACGTAAATACAATCGACGTTCGCAACCGTTGAAAGCCTGTGAGCGATCATGATTACCGTTTTGCCCTTAGAAAGTTCGGAAAAAGCTTTCTGCACTTTAGCTTCGTTATCGGGGTCGGCAAAAGCGGTGGCTTCATCGAGAATAAGAATAGGCGCGTTTTTCAATACGGCGCGTGCAATAGCTATTCTTTGCTGTTCGCCACCCGAAAGATATACGCCTTTCGTGCCTATTACTGTGTTGATTCCGTTCGGGAATTTATTTATGATATCGTCGCACTGCGCGGCATGAAGAGCCGCCGAAACTTCTTCATCCGTCGCATTTGGCTTGCCCATTTTCACGTTTTCGGCTATGGTTGCCTTAACGAGCTTTGAATCCTGAAATACGAACGAAACGGTGTTCATCAATTCTTTTTTGGGTATTTCGCGTATATCCGCGCCGCCGATCTTTATGCTTCCGCTTTTCACGTCGAAAAACCTTGCTATAAGCCCAGCAAGCGTGGATTTTCCACCGCCCGAAGGTCCGACAAAAGCAACGGTCTGCCCCGCGCCGATATCCATAGACACGCCGCGGATTACTTCGTTTTTGCTGTCGTAAGAAAAATGCACGTCGTCGAGTTTAACGGACGAATCGACGGGATGAATCGGCGTTTTGCTTTCGCTCATAGGCTCGGCATTTAAAACGCCGTCAATACGCATGAGAGCGTCCTCGACAATCATATTGTTTTCGCTCATATACATCATTTTAGTCAAAGTAAGCGATATGACCGGAGTAATCACGATATAAAAAATAAGATTGAGTAAAAATGCGTTTGTCACGCCGCCTGCCGTAAACCATATCGCGCCGGCAATTAAAAAGGCAAACACGCCGTTTATCGCGGCTGTGTAAAACATCATAGGCACGCGCATATCCTTCGTGTAAGCGACCACCCACTTCTGATATTCGTCTATCGTACTTTTGAATTTTTTGAACGAAAAGACCGACTGACCGAATGTTTTTACTACCGGTATTCCGCGGACGTATTCCACCGCTTCGTTAGACATATTTTCAAGCGCGTTGTTATATTGCTTCATCTTTTCCGCCATACGCTTACCCGTCATTGCGGACATTACAAGGAATGCAAGGACAACGGGAACGAGACTTAAAATTCCCAGCCGCCAATCGAAAACAAACAAAAGAACCAGAAGCCCGACAGGCGTTGCCAAAGCCGCGTATTTATCGGGAAGCTGATGCGCAAGATAGGTTTCCGTCGCACCCGTGGAATCGTTTATGATTTTTCTCAACTTTCCGCTGCCGAAGCTATCAGTGAAACCGAGCGGAAGCTTTGCCACATGCTCCGTAACGGCTATACGCATATTCGTGGCGACTCTGAACGCCGCAAGATGCGAACACATAAGCGCGCCTATATAGACGAGAAACGCCGCTATAGCAAAAACCATTGCCATGATTCCGTTATGCACAAGACCCGTCGCCACGGAAAAGTTCGGGGCAATGTCAAGCACTTCTTTTATTATCTTCCAGATATAAATAAACGGAAGAAGCGCGATAAGCGCGCTTATCGCCGCAGCAAGCCACGAAGCGTAAGTAAAATACCTATGCTTACCGGCATATCCCGTAAGTCTTGAAAGAACCGATTGTTTTTTCATAAAAACTCCCTGAAAATCAAATTTTTTCGGCTGTCTGATTACTCTTGCCCTTTAAGCGCCTCAACCATATCTATCTTTTTGTTTTTACGTGCAACCAAAAGACTGACAAGTAAAGACATTCCTATCGTAAGAGCCGCCGTTATAAGATAAGAAACTACGCTTATAGCCATTTTCATTTCGTATTCGGACGCTAAAACTTTCAAAAGATATGACAAAATCAGTGCGCCGAGCGGAACGCCTATTATAATGCCTATCACGGATAGAACAAGGTTTTGTTCGGCGAGAAGTTTACCTATCCTTTTATCGCGGAAACCGACGACTTTAAGCGTTGCCATTTCGCGGTAGCGTTCGGTATAACTCATCGTGCCGAGATTATAAAGGACAACAATTCCGAGAAGCAACGCTCCGCCTACGAGCAGATATACCATCATATCCATCATAGAAAGGAAAACCTCGAATGAATCCATTACCATTTGCTTGGACTGCACCGATTTAATAGCGTCCGACTGTACTACGTCGGATTTGGCGACGTCGGTATACACGGAATCGATAACGTAAGGTATTCCCGTTTTTGCGGCGTATTTATCGGTTATAACAACGTTTTCGGAAACGCTTCTAAACAATCCCGCAACCACGAGATTATAAACGTCGTCCGTTCCGAACGGACTAACCGAAAACGAATCGCCTTTTTTCAGACCGAATTTTTCGGCAATACGCATACAGATATACGCGCCGTCGTCGCCGAGAGTAAACTTTTCGTCGTTGTCGTTGACGAATCTTATTTTGTCGCGCGTAATATCGTAAATATCGAGAGAAACGGTCTTACCTTCCACCTGAACGCTGACCGAACCGCCGAAATCGCCTTCGTATTTGTTTATTATTTCTCGCTTTTGTTCGTCGGTAGCCGTTTCGGTAAAGAATATTCTCGAAGAATAATTAAGCCCGTTGTCGTAATAAATATTCAGAAACGAATTCATCGTGTCTTTCATTCCCAAAGAAGCGATAATCAGAATCGTGCAGCCGATAATGCCTATAAGGCTCATAGCCGTCCGCGATTTATGCCTTACGATATCCCGCATATTCCAACGCGTACCGAAAGAAAGGTTATGGAAAAATTTGGTTTTTTCTATCAGCATCGGCTTAACTTTTTTCGGCGTATACGGACGAAGAGCGTCGGCGGCGGTGCCTGCAAGCATTTTTCTTACCGACAAATATCCTATAAGAGTGAGAATCAGTACGATAGCGACGATAATTGCCGCGCAGAACCCCGGAATAACTAATTTCCATTCGGGAAGATCGAGGTAAGTCCCCATCATTCCGTTGGGATTCATAATCATACGGGCAATCAGAAATCCTAAGCCGATACCCAGCGCCGTACCGATTATCGCCACGAAAAACGCAAACGAAGTATAATGCGCGGCGATTTTTCCGTCGTGGAAGCCGAGAGATTTTAAGGTACCTATCTGCGTTTTTTCTTTAGCGGTAAGCCTGTGCATCGTAGTAACCATCGTAAGAAGCCCTATCAGAAGGAAGAGCGCAGGCAGAACGCTGCCCATGGTTTTTCCTTCGTCCACTTCCCCTTCCGCCTGCGAATATGCGATTGTGTCTTCTTTGGTTAAAACGATTGTGGTTTTACCCAAAACGGCGTTTACCCTTTCCGAAAAAACGTCTTTTTGCAGGTTTGAAATAACGTTGATTTGCGGATAATAATCAAGCCCCGTTGCGTTTTTATATAACACGGGTGAAACGTAGGCGTATCCGTGCGTGGAAAAGTCGGGCATCAGCTGCGTTTTGTCGCGAACGCAAATCATCTGTTCGGCGGCTTTTATAAACCCTTTTATCTTGCCCGCGATTTCCGCGTTGCCGTATACAAAAGATATGGTATCGCCTTTTTTAATACCGTTTTTTTCGGCGTATCTGTCCGAAATCCACACTCCGTCCGCGCTTTCCGGGTCGTATTCGTCGCCGCTTGTAAGAACGAACGACGATACGTTAAAATTCGTCGTAACCGCAAGCGCGACGCTGTTACCCGCCGCGTTTTTCACGTCTACGTTGACGGTTAAAAATCTGCCGACGGAATCCACTCCTTCTATATCGGCAATTTTTTCGGCGTCCTCTGCGGAATAACCGCGCTCGTTTACAAGACGATAGTCGGCAAAATTACAATCGTCGAAAAAGGAAAACATATTTCTTTCTATGCTTGCCCATTCCATATTAAACCCGACGAACACGCCCACGCCGAGCATAACCATCAGAATCATAGAGATAAACTGCGCTTTATACAGCCACGCGGTGCGAAGCATTTTCTTTACTAACATACCCTGCTCCTTATTACCAGTCTATTTCGTCGGCGGAAACAGGTTTTTCCTGATTTTCCGAAGAAACTATTTTCCCGTTTTTAACGTGAATAACGGTGTCTGCCATTTTTGCTATGTTCTGATTATGAGTAACTATAACGATGGTTTTACCGTATTCGCGCGCCATTTTAAGAAGAAGTTTCAATACAAGCACGCCGGTTGCGGAATCGAGCGCGCCCGTCGGCTCGTCGCATAAAAGAATTTTCGGATTCTTCGCGAGCGCCCGCGCAATGGAAACGCGCTGTTGCTCCCCGCCGGAAAGTTCCGACGGGAAGTTTTTCGCGTGATCCGCAAGCCCCACTTCTTCCAGCATTTTCGTTGCCGAAAGCGGATTTTTTACGATTTCTTTTACGAGCGTTACGTTTTCGTGAACGGTAAGCGTAGGAATAAGATTGTAAAACTGAAATACGAATCCCACCGTTTCCGCTCTGTAATCGGCAAGTTCGTTTTGAGTGAGAGTTGAAATGTCCTTTCCGCAAACGGTAATCGTTCCCGAAGTCGGGCTGTCCAATCCGCCGAGCAGGTTCAAAAGAGTACTCTTCCCTGCGCCCGAAGGTCCTAAGATAACTACGAATTTGCCTTCGTCGAGAGAGAGATTTACGCCGTCGAGAGCCTTTAACTCGTGATCTCCGCTCGTGTAAACGCGGCTGACGTTTTTTAATTCTACTATTGCCATTATTTTTTCTCCTATGAGTTTTTTACGTTTTTAAATGTTTTTATGTTTATCCTGTTTCGCTTAACTTTCAGTCAAAATATACGGTTAGCGTAGGCTAACCACCAATCAAATAAAAAAGGGGGTCCTTTTCCTGTAAAAAATTTTATCGGTTAAGATAACCCTAACAAACTGTCCCAACCCGCGTTAAAGAAACATTGCAGATCTTTAACGTATTTAACGGCGTCTGCTTTCGTGAAATCGTGTTCGACGACCTCGAACATACCGTTTATCATAGCCGTCGCGAGCATGTGAGATAAATCCGCGCGAACGTCGTTGATTTTTATCCCCGCCGCGCTTAATTCGCCTATAAAGCGCATGGTGTTTTCCGTTTCTATTCCGATAAGTTTATCGACGAATTTTTCGTATTCGCTACCCTTGCTTTTGCAAATAATCAGTTTGAAAACGTCAAAATTATCGTAAACGATACCGAGCATTTCTTCCACTTTTTTATCGACGTATCCATGCATGTTTTTATATTGATCTTCGGGGGTGAGCAAGGCAAAATCGCTTTGAGCCTTAGTAAAAAAAGAAATAAATCCGTCGGCAACGCCGCTAACAATCGCCTTAAAAAGTTCGCCTTTATCGGCAAATCTTCCGTAAAGCATACCCGTGGTGTAACCTGCGTTTTCGGCAATATTCCGCATGGAAGCCCCTTCGAAACCTTTTTCGAGAAACTCATGCTTGGCACATTCTATAATTTTATCTATCGCAAGTTCGTCCTTTTTACGCATTCTGCACCGCCGCTTTTTGATAACAATGTTATTATAACGCCGTTATTTTATTTTGTCAAGAATTTTTCGCTACAAAACGGCAAATTTTTTTTCGTTTTTTTACTTCGTTTTTCGTATTTTATTTACGTTATTATTCATCAAATGTCTGCCTATAAGTCGATAAACACACCTTTTTAATAAGTTCATCGTCTGTTCGTGTTCTCTCAAAAGAGAATCGGGATCGTCATACACTCCGAAGTCTCGCACAATCCCCTCTTTTTGTATATAGGTATCGCAACAATTAAATTCGACCGGCGGAGTTAAAAAGTTTTTCGTCGCGACGCCGTAACCGATAAACGAACCGTCATTATTCGGTTTAAATTTTTTTTGCAATGCGGAAAGGTATTTTTTATCGAGAATAAACCCCTCGAGGTTATACCACGCTCCGCAAACATACGCTTCGACATAACTGTGGAAAATCTCTTTGGGTGCAGACTTATACACAAAGCCCGTCATCGCACCTTTCTGCAGAATTTTATCTATCGTAAAACCATGTATCCGGCAAGGAATGCCCAAGGCGCGAAGAAGAGCCATAAAAAGCGTCCCTTTTGTATTGCACTGCCCGTAACCGTCTTTTAAAACTCTGCTCGCCCTTATATTATCGTCAACGTTGTAGCCGAACAAAATCTCGTCTTTAACGAAATTATAAACGGCTTTCGCGCGCTCCTCTTCTTTCAAAAACTTCCAACCTCGATTTTCGATAAGCAATTGAACGGGCTTTGAAGAATAATCAAGCATTTTTGTTTCTTTTAAGTAATCTGAAAAATTCGAGCAATTCATTATTTATCCTTTATGGTCGTAATGGCAATCGCAATAT
>JAJWOJ010000071.1 GCA_021635425.1 Clostridiales bacterium
TTTTTATATAGGTTAATTATTTAGCGTCTTTGGCGTCTTTTCCGTCGGTTTCGGTGTTTTCGTCATCGTAATCGTCGTCAAGATCGTCGAGATCTTCATCGTCGGAAGAATAATCGTAATTGCTTCCCGTGATATCGTCGGACGCGCCGCCTCTTATCGAGTTATACTGCGGAGAAAGGTTCTTATAGTCCTTAACGCCCGTACCCGCGGGAATAAGCTTACCGATGATAACGTTTTCCTTCAAGCCCATAAGCGGGTCGATCTTGTTGTGGATAGCCGCGTCGGTGAGGACTTTGGATGTTTCCTGGAAGGAAGCCGCCGAAAGGAAGGATTCGGTTGCGAGAGCCGCTTTCGTGATACCGAGAAGAATTCTCTTCGCAATTGCGGGAACTCCGCCGTTTTCCAAAACTTTGCTGTTCTCTTCGTCGAGCGTGAGCATATCCACGCATTCGCCCGGAAGGAAGCTTGTATCGCCGCTGGAAAGAATTCTTACCTTTCTGAGCATCTGATTTACTATAATTTCAACGTGTTTATCGTTAATATCAACGCCTTGGCTACGGTAAACCGACTGAACCTCTTTCAAAATATAATCCTGAACGGACTTGAAACCTTTGGTTTTAAGGATAGTCTGCGGATTGACGGAACCGCCCGTAAGAACGGAACCGGGTTCTACGACGTCGCCTGTTCTCACTCTTAAATCCGCGCTGAACGGGATTCCGTAATCTTTAACGGAGCCGTCTTCGGGAGATTTGACCATAACGTGACGAATACCGTCTTTTTCCTGAATGCTAACCGTACCGCTGTGTTCGCAAACGATAGCTTCGCCCTTGGGTTTTCTTGCTTCGAAAAGCTCTTCGACTCTCGGAAGACCTTGAGTTATATCGCCCGTGGACGCGATACCGCCCGTATGGAACGTTCTCATCGTAAGCTGAGTACCGGGTTCGCCGATGGACTGCGCCGCGATAATACCGACGGCTTCGCCGATCTGAACGGGAAGAGAGTTACTCATGTTCTTTCCGTAACATTTAGCGCAAACGCCGTACTTCGATTTACAAGTGAATACGCTTCTTATCGTAACCTTTTCGATACCTGCCGCGCAAATCTTCTTCGCGTCGTCTTCGGTAATCATCTCGTTTGCCTTGACAAGGATTTCGCCCGTCTTGGGATCTGCTATATCTACGGGAGTGAATCTGCCGTTGATTCTGTCTTCGAGACTTTCGATAATTTCGCCTTTAAGACCTCTGATAGCCTCAATTTCCATACCCTTGACGTCGCCGCAATCTTCTTCACGAATAATTACGTTGTGCGAAACGTCGACAAGTCTTCTGGTAAGGTAACCCGAGTCTGCCGTCTTTAACGCGGTATCCGCAAGACCTTTACGTCCGCCGTGAGAAGAAATGAAGTATTCCAAAACCGTAAGACCTTCACGGAAGCACGATTTAACGGGTATTTCGATGATTTTACCGTTCGGGTTGGTCATAAGACCACGCATTCCGGCAAGCTGTTTTATCTGGTCGATAGAACCACGGGCGCCCGAGTCTGCCATCATCCAGATGGGGTTGAATTTACGAAGGGTGAGCTGTAACACCTTGGAAACGTCCGCCGTCGCTTTCGTCCATATATCGACGACTGCTTTATAACGTTCGTCGTCGGTAAGAATACCTCTGTTGAATTTCTTTTCGATGCCAATAACCTGTTCGCTCGCATCGGAAATTATTTTATTCTTATCGCCGGGAACCTGCATATCGAAGACGGAAGTCGTGATCGCGGCAACCGTCGAATATTTATAACCGAGCGACTTGATATAGTCGAGCGTATCCGCCGCACAGCCCGATCCTCTGGATTTGAAGCATGCGTCTACGATTTTCTTTAACTGACTCTTGCCGACAAGGAAGTTTATGACGTACTGAAGATAACTGTCGGGATCGCCTTCCTTTCTTACCGTGAACTTAGAGCCTGTTATATCCTGCGGGATACCTTCGTTGAAGATTATTCTGCCCGCGGTGGTTTTGATTATGCCCGAATACTTCTTTCCGTCGGGAAGTGTGACGTTACGTCTTACATATACCTCGTCCTGACACCAGAGCTGTTTTGTCTGATATGCCATAAGGACTTCTGACGGAGACTTATATACGTCGGGTTCATAGAAAGTGGCCGTCAATCCGTTTGCCGGGTCGTCGCCTTCTTTTGTGAGTTTGCAGGAGACGATAATCTCCTTCAAAGCCCTTTCGTTTCTCGAATAAATTCCGTCGGGATCGGCTTTGGTTATTACGCACTTTTCCGCTTTGACGATTTCGGAAGGAATAAACTTTATATCCTTTTCGTCATAGAAGAATCCGTCGTCTTTAAGAACATACTCGGTTTCTCTCTCGTCGTAATATTTTCCTTCTTCCTTTCTCGTAATGGTGAGGTAATAACAACCGAGAACCATATCCTGAGAAGGGGACATAACCGGCTTACCGTCGGAAAGCTTAAGGATGTTGTTGGACGCAAGCATCAAAAATCTTGCTTCCGCCTGAGCTTCTATAGAAAGCGGAACGTGAACAGCCATCTGGTCGCCGTCGAAATCGGCGTTGAACGCGCCGCAGACGAGCGGGTGAAGTTTGATTGCTCTGCCCTCGATAAGCACGGGTTCGAATGCCTGAATGGACAAACGGTGAAGCGTGGGCGCTCTGTTCAAAAGCACGGGGTGATCTTTGATGACTCCCTCGAGAATATCCCACACGCACGGTTTCATCCTCTCAACCGTTCTCTTCGCGCTCTTTATGTTATGACAAATGTTAAGCTCGACGAGCTTTTTCATAACGAAAGGTTTGAAAAGCTCGATCGCCATTTCCTTGGGAAGTCCGCACTGATAAAGCTTGAGTTCGGGACCTACGACGATAACCGAACGACCGGAATAGTCTACTCGTTTACCGAGGAGGTTCTGACGGAAACGACCTTGCTTACCTCTTAAAATAGCGGAAAGAGATTTAAGATCTCTGTTGCCTACGCCCGAGACCGCTTTGCCTCTTCTGCCGTTATCGATAAGCGCGTCTACCGCGTCCTGAAGCATTCTCTTTTCGTTTCTTATGATTATTTCGGGCGCGCCGAATTCCATAAGTTTTTTAAGACGGTTGTTTCTGTTGATAACGCGACGATAAAGGTCGTTAAGATCGCTCGTTGCGAATCTTCCGCCGTCGAGCTGAATCATAGGACGGAGTTCGGGCGGAATTACGGGAACGACGTCGAGAATCATCCATTCGGGGCGGCTTCCGCTCTTTCTGAATGCCTCGACAATATCGAGCCTCTTGATCGCTTTCGCGCTCTTCTGGCTTTCGGGATTATCGGCAATCATCTTTTTAAGCTCTTCGCTTTCTTTATCGAGGTTGATCGCCATAAGGAGTTCTTTGATAGACTCCGCACCCATACCTACTTTAAAGCTCTTTTCGCCGAATTTTTCGCAAGCTTCTCTGTATTCTCTGTCGTTAATTACTTGTTTATACTGAAGATCGGTAGTTCCGGGATCCAAAACGACGTAGCAAGCGAAATAAATAACCTGCTCGAGCTGTTTGGGCGGAATATCTACCATAAGACCGATACGCGAAGGCACGCCTTTGAAATACCAGATGTGGGAAACGGGAGCGGCAAGCTCGATGTGTCCCATTCTTTCTCTTCTTACTTTTGCTCTCGTAACTTCTACGCCGCACTTTTCGCAGATGATGCCTTTGTATCTTATTCTCTTGTATTTACCGCAGTGGCACTCCCAGTCCTTGGTAGGTCCGAAGATTCTCTCGCAATACAAGCCGTCTTTTTCGGGTTTCTGAGTTCTGTAATTTATTGTTTCGGGACGCGTAACTTCGCCGTACGACCATTCTCTGATCTTTTCGGGAGACGCAACACCTATCTGTAACGAATTAAAGTTATTAAGTTCAAACATGTTTATTCACAACTCCTCCCGTAAATTATTTATCGTCGCCGTCATCGTCGGCGTCAAGGTCGTCAAGATCGTCGAAATCGTCAAAGAGATCGCTCGATTTGAATCCGTCGTCCTCGTTGAATGTATCTTCGTCGTAATCGTCGAAGATAGAACCGACTTCGTCTTCCTCGGTTTCTTCCGTCTCGTCGTGCTTCGGAGCAAGATCGACGTAATCGACGTGTTCTTTCTCTCTGATGTTGACGTTGACGTCGTCCGCGTCTTCGGTGAGGTCTTTAAGGTTGATTTCCTCGTTGTTCTCGGTGAGAACTTTCATATCAAGAGCCAAGCTCTGAAGTTCTTTGAGCATGACCTTGAACGATTCGGGAATACCCGGCTCGGAAATATCGCTGCCTTTAACGATCGACTCGTAAGTTTTAACTCTTCCGACAACGTCGTCCGACTTGACGGTAAGAATTTCCTGCAGGATATGAGACGCGCCGTAAGCTTCCAATGCCCAGACTTCCATTTCTCCGAATCTCTGTCCGCCGAACTGCGCTTTTCCGCCGAGGGGCTGCTGAGTGACTACGGAGTAAGGTCCTACCGAACGCGCGTGGATCTTATCGTCTACGAGGTGGTGAAGCTTAATCATATACATGTAACCGACGGTTACGCGGTGTTCGAACGGCTCGCCCGTTCTTCCGTCGTAAAGCTGAATTTTACCGTCGACTTCGCCGTAAGGATTGACGAAATGATTTTCTTCGAGAAGCTCTTTGATTTCCTTCTCGCTCGCGCCGTCGAATACGGGCGTTGCGATCTTCCAGCCGAGCTGTTTGCAAACGAGCGACAGGTGAACCTCGAGAACCTGACCGATGTTCATTCGGGAGGGAACGCCGAGGGGGTTAAGAACTATCTGCAACGGCGTGCCGTCTGCGAGGAAGGGCATATCCGCTTCGGGAAGAATTCTCGAAATAACGCCCTTGTTGCCGTAACGTCCCGCCATCTTATCGCCGACGGATATCTTTCTCTTCTGCGCGATATAAACTCTGATAAGTTCGGTAACGCCGGGGGACAATTCGTCTTTATTCGCCTTCGTGAAGGTCTTTACGTCTACGACGATACCGCCTTCTCCGTGGGGAACGCGGAGAGAGGTATCTTTAACTTCTCTCGCCTTTTCGCCGAAGATAGCTCTTAAAAGTCTCTCTTCGGGGGTAAGCTCGGTTTCGCCTTTTGGCGATACTTTACCGACAAGGATATCGCCGCTCGTAACTTCTGCGCCGATACGGATTACGCCGTTTTCGTCGAGGTCTTTAAGCGCGTCGTCGCCGATGTTGGGAATATCTCTCGTAAACTCTTCGTTGCCGAGCTTGGTTTCACGGCATTCGATTTCGTGTTCCTCGATATGGATAGAGGTGAACACGTCGTTCTGAACGAGCTTTTCGGAAAGAAGTATAGCGTCTTCGTAGTTATAACCTTCCCACGTCATGAAGCCGATGAGAATGTTTCTGCCGAGAGCAAGTTCGCCGTCGCAAGTTGCGGGTCCGTCCGCTAAGATAGTACCCTTTTCTACTATATCTCCGACCTTTACGATGGGTTTCTGATTGAGGCAGGTTCCCTGGTTGGATCTCTGGAATTTTTTAAGAATGTATACTCTGTCGAAGCCGGTAGACGTTCCGTCGTTTTCGTTGACGACGATTTCGCTGCCGGAAACGGATTTGACCACGCCCGCCTTTTCGGCTATGATCATAACGCCCGAGTCATAAGCGATTTTCGCTTCGATACCCGTTCCTACGATAGGAGTTTCGGGTTTCAGAAGAGGAACTGCCTGACGTTGCATGTTCGATCCCATGAGCGCACGGTTGGTATCGCAGTTCTCGAGGAAGGGGATAAGAGCCGTCGCTACGGATACGAGCTGTTTGGGAGATACGTCCATATAATCGATTTCTTCTCTGGGAAGTTCGGTTATTTCGTCTCTTCTTCTGCAGGCAACACGCGCGTTTACGAAACGCCCTTCTTCATCCAAAGGCTCGTTTGCCTGAGCGACGACGAAAGCGTCCTCTTCGTCGGCGGTGAGGTAATCTACATGATCGGTAGCTTTGCCCGTCGCCTTATCTATTTTTCTGTATGCGGACTCGATGAATCCGTATTCGTTTACCTTTGCGTAAGCGGAAAGAGACGTGATAAGACCTATGTTCTGACCTTCGGGTGTTTCGATAGGACACATTCTTCCGTAATGCGTATAGTGAACGTCTCGGACTTCGAAAGTAGCTCTTTCTCTGTTTAAACCGCCCGGGCCTAACGCGGAAAGCTTTCTCTTATGCGTAAGCTCTGCGATGGGGTTGGTCTGATCCATGAACTGAGAGAGCTGGGAAGAACCGAAGAATTCCTTGATCGCGCTCGAAACGGGTCTTACGTTTATAAGACCGTTGGGAGTGATATCCTTGGGATCCTGCGTGGACATTCTTTCTTTTATAACTCTTTCGAGACGGTTGATACCGATTCTGAACTGATTGGACAAAAGTTCGCCTACGGATCTTACGCGTCTGTTGCCGAGGTGGTCGATATTATCGACCGAACCGATACCGTAATTAAGGTCGCTGTTTAAGGAAATAGCGGCAATGATATCGTCGGTGGTTATGTGTTTGTGGTTTAATTTATCGATAAGCGGCTTGACGTTCTTTTTCTGCTCGCTCGTGAGTTTTTCGGGAACGCCCTCCTCCAAAATATCAAAGAACGCGCGGCAAGCGAAGACGAATCTTCTGCGAAGTTCTCTTCTCTTTTCCTCGTTCTTCTTATCCTCGGGTTTCATTTCTTCGCCCGCGGGAGTTACCGTTTCTTCAACGTAGAAAAGCGGGTTGATTCTGTCGACATATTTTTCCGCAACGTCTTCAACGGTGCTCGTTTTCACCGCTTCCGCAAGTTCTTTCGCGAAGACGAAGTTGGGATAATAAATATTTTCGATAAGCCCGAAAGGTCTCGGCGAAACGCCTGCTACCGCTTCGAAATCGACGACGTTGTTACCGATGATCTTATGCTTTACGTCTCCGTCAACGAGCGCGTAAACAACGTTTATACCGCTGTTCTGAATAAGCTTCGCCTGCTCGGGAGTGATAACCTCGCCTTTTTTAACGAGAAGCTCGCCGTCCTCGTTTACGATATCTTCGTAAGCGGTTACGCCCGGAAGTCTTACGCCCATATTGAGACGTTTGTTGAATTTATATCTGCCGACCTTTGCGCAGTCGTATCTTCTCGGGTCGAAGAAAAGGTTTTTAAGATGCTGACGAACTGCTTCCTCGGTGGGAACTTCGCCCGGGCGCAATCTTCTGTACAACTCGAAAAGACCTTCGCCTTCGGATTTCGCGACGTCTTTTTCCATCGTCGCGCAAATCATCGGATCGTCCTCGAAAATTTCCTTTATGCTCTCGTCCGTTCCGAATCCGAGCGCGCGGAGAAGAACGGTTGCGGTGAGCTTACGCGTTCTGTCGACTTTAACCCACAAGGTGTTGTCCGCGTCCTGCTCGAACTCGATCCATGCGCCTCTGTTGGGGATAATGGTCGTTCCGTAAAGCTTTCTGCCCGTTTTCGAGAATTCGAAACCGTTGTAAACGCCGGGCGAACGAACGAGCTGGGAAACGATTACACGTTCCGCTCCGTTTATGATAAACGAACCGTTCTCCGTCATTTTGGGAAGCTCGCCCATGAAAACGTCCTGATCGAGAACTTCGCCCGTAACTTTGTTAACAAGCCTTACTTTTACTTTTAAAGGTACCGCATATGTGGCGTCTCTGTCGCGGCACTCTTTCTCGTCGTATTTCGGTTTGTCGGAAAGAGAATGATCGAGGAAATAAAGTTCGAAACGATCGGAATAGTCGGTTATGGGAGAAAAATCCTCAAACACTTCGCTTATTCCTTCCTCGATGAAGCTTCTGTAAGAATCTCTCTGAACCTCGATAAGATAAGGCATCGGCTGAACCTCTTTTATCTTGGCGAAAGTTCTTCTTTCGACGTTTCCGAATTTAACTAACGGTAAATCGCGTGTCATTAAATACACTCCTTTATTTTGTTGATTTAATTTCCATAATGGTGTATAATATCGCCTGTAACCGATTTTCGCTTGTTTTTTGCGGTGAAAAAAATTTTTTCGGAAAATTTTTCGTCGCTCTTGACAGCTTTAAAATCGGCTCAGCAAAGACCGGTCGGAATCTCCGCCACTGAAATTTCCCGTTTTTTGCAGATAAAATCTGAAAAAAACAATCCTTGTTCCAGCTTTTGCTTTATCCGCGTCTTCAGGCTTTTTACTAAAAAAGGCGTAAAAAGACGCTATTATGGAAATTATAGCATTGAATTATTATAATCCGAAAGCGATTTTTTGTCAAGGATTTT
>JAJWOJ010000072.1 GCA_021635425.1 Clostridiales bacterium
AGTAAACTTTTAACGAGAGAACCGTTTTGTTGGCTCTCTCGTTTGCTATTCTCGGCTATTTTTATCCGCAACTTTGCTTCTTAGCCTTCGCGCTTTTTCTTAATAATAAGGAAAGTTGCCGCGCCGACGGCCACCATCATAGAAAAGGCAAAAGCAATGATTAACCCAATGTTTACGGGCTTTTTAGCCTTTATGATTTCAAATTCATAAACGCTTTCGTTACCGCATTCGTCGGTAACCGTTACGGTATATTTGCCGACTTTCGTCAAGGTTTCGCCTATTCCGTATTCGATGGTTTCGTCGTTCAGTTTAACCGTTACGGTCGATTCTTCCGAAAGTTCCGAAAGCGTAACTCCTCCCGAAGCCTGCCCGCCGTTTTCAACGCCGGTTATGACGAGCGTGGGCGCAATCTTGTCTATTTCAAACTCGACTTCGCTTACGTTGCCCGCCTTATCCGTAGCGACAACTTTATATTTGCCGCTTTCCGTGATTAAGTTTTCGGAAACGTAATCGCCGGCGAACTCACCATCTTTATAGAGTTGAACAATCAAATCATTTTCGGTAAATCCAACGCTTACATCGTCTTTTCCTTTGCTTCCGCGAGTCGTTCCCGAAACGGTCAATTCGGGTGCGATTGTGTCGATAACGAACTTATAGACCAACTTTTCACCGTCGAAGTTTTCAAAAATGATAACGTATTCACCGTCGTCTTTCAGCTCGACGCCGCTATTATATTCAATAGTTTCTCCATCCTTTGTTGCCGTAACTGTAACTTCATCTGTCCATTCAACAGATACCGTTTCGTTCGTATATCCGCCGTTTTCTACACCGATGAGCGTCGCGTCAATCGTCGGCTGCTTATACTCGATAATTTCGATTACAGCGGCATCGCCCGTTCTGAATTCGTCGGTCAGGATAATCTTATACACGCCGCTTGTTCTGAAAGAGAATAAATACGTTCCCGCCTCTATAATCACGCCGTAATCGTCTTTATCGAGTTGAACCCATGTTTCCTGCCCGTCGGTCGACTTATAAATCTCTATCGACTGAATAGAACCGAGATCGTCTTCGCTTTCACTAATCGAAATATCAAGTCTTTTATCTTCCGCGTTTTTGTCCGCCTTAATGACGGGCGCGTTACGAGATATAATAACAGAGAAAGATTCCGACCAACCGAAACGGTTGACTGCCTTTACGAAATATCTCCCGCTATCCGCAAGTTCAAACGTTTCGCCGAAAGAAAACTTACCGAGTATTTTTTCGTAATCGTCATACACCACGAACATCGCGTCCACATCGTAAGCGTCGTCTATCGAAACTGTCAATTTATCGTTGAAACGATATACCCTGTCGAGTCCGGCAGTATTCGTATCGCCGTCGTTTACCGCGTATAAAATATCGGGAGCGCGCCTTATAACCGTAACGTTGTAATCGCAAGTATTGCCCCACTCGTCGCAAATAGTCAGAACGTGTTCGCCTTCGAGATCGAAAACGTTGCCTATAAATTCTTCACCGTTTACAAGGCAATGCACGTTTTCTCCGATATCGATTTTATCCGCAATTATATTTCTCGTTTCGGGCGAAATATAAATTGTTTCGCCTTCAGCGGGCATTGCCGGTTCTTTCTCCCAATAATAGAAAGAATTTATTCCGACCGCGGCGTATTCGGCAATTACTTCGTTCAGTCGTTCCTGCGTGAAATACGCAACTTCTTCGTTTTCGCTACCGGATTTCTTGTAAATGAAATACTCGCCGTTTTTCGCGTTTACGCTGTCTTTCAAGTCCATCGCTATGCCCGTATCCCACGTCGCGCCGTTCCATACGCCTGTTCTTACGAACGACTTTTCACGATTGATTGCAAATTCAAAAGCCGCGCTATAGGTCGATAAACTATATATTTCGCCGTTTTTATCGAACGTTTCGAAATACTCTTTTATCAAAGTTTCGGTTAAAATATTGCGCTTGGTCGAAACAAATTCGGCATACCATTTATTGCCCGCCGCATCGATGGATTCGACGAGATATTTGCCTGTGTCGATAGTAAAAACGACGTCGCCTTTAGCGTAAGGTTTGCCGTTCATCGTTACCGTTTTTACGGGCGCGAATTTAGTTAAATTTCCGTCAGTCCACTCTATCACAACGTCTCCGTCTGTCTTTCCGCCTACCACGTTTTTGATAGTTAACGGCTTGCTTGTTCTGTCGATGGTGATCGAGTAAATATAACTTGCCGTTCCCGCTTCCGTTTTGCCGTAAAAGTTATATCTTCCCGGCTTGTAATATTCCGTTCCCGAAATATAATCGGTAAAGGTGCTGCTGTCGGGCAACATAACGTAACATTTCGCCGCCGAACAAACGAAACTTATATTCTCGCCGTTGGTATACAGCCCGCCGAATGCCTTTCCGTCCACGCGGATTTCGCCTGTAGGCATCTGTCTGTTTATCGTAATGGTATAATTTTCGGAACGGTTTCCCGCTTTATCGATACAATAAAAAGTATATTCGCCTTCATCGGATAACTGCGAGCTTAAAGTATACGCCACGAAAGACGAACTGCCCGGCTTTTTAACGTAACTCGAAGCAACTCCGAACGCTTCCGTCGCGGTGTACGCTATCCACGAAGTATTCGTGTGACTACCGTTCTTTATATTTGTTCCGCCTACCGTCGAAACCATTCCTATGGGTTTCGTCTTATCCAACACGATCGACACCGTGGTCGATTTGTTTCCGCTTTTATCTACAGAGTAAAAATAATATCTGCCTTCGGTTGCGAGTTGCGTTCCCGACGCGTAATTCGTATAATACGATGAATTCGGCATCTTAACGTAACAAGCGTCGATTCCCGATTGAGCGTCCGCCGCAACGTATTTGATATACGCGGCGTTAGTATAATCGCCGTCTTGTTCTATTGAAGTCCCGCCGTATAACGTTCCCGTGGGCATTATTGCGTCGTAATAAACCGAGTATTCTTCGGACACGTTCCCCGCTTTGTCCGTACTGCGGAACACATATTTACCCGTTCCAGACAGTTTTGTTCCCGCAGTATACGAAGTCCAAGTTGTCGAACCGGGCTTTTTAACCTGATAATTACTTACTCCACGCGCGTCCGTCGCGGTATAAGATATAGCCTTGTTTGCATAGCCGCCGTTCTTGATTACAGTACCGCTCGAATCGGTCACCTTTCCGACGGGTGCGATCGTGTCGTAACACACCGAAACGGTATCGCTCGCCGCACCGAGTATATCTGTTGCGTAAAAATACCACCAACCGTTGCACGCTTCAGTATTCGGAATCGTGTAGTTTGTCGAATACGACGTCGTGTAGCTGCTCACACCCGGGCGATAATACCTTATCTTGCTGAAATTCTGATCGCTTGCAGAATACACAACTTGTTTATTCGTATAACTTCCGCTCGAAATATAACTGCCGCCCGCTTTCAGCGAATTTACGGGCGCGGTTTTATCAACCTCAAAGCCGAACTTATACGAATAGTTCGTCGTTACCAGCCCTAAAAACCCGCTTTTGTAGTTACAAGTATATTCGAACGCGTATTCGCCGTCAGTAAGCGAGTCGGAATACAACGTGATGTTTCCGTTACCCGACAAAGATTTTTTGTATATCGTATAACCGTTTCTCGTCATTGAGAACGCAATGTGATTGCTCACGTTTTTGACTTCTACCGTAATCTTGTAATACGTCCAATCGATAATCGCGCTTCTGTAAATTTCCGAAGTTTTATCGTCTGTATATGCCCCGCACATATACACTTTGAAATTATCCGGACAACCACTCGTAGGCGTTGCGCCGTCTACCGAAGTCGTGCCTTTAGTCAGGAATTTCGATGTTCTGTAAGTTTCGGCTTTAGCCGTTTTTACGTTGTTCACACTCGTAAATCCGAACACGCCGAACGTCAACGCAAGAATTACGAAACTGAATAGAAACCACTTTTTAATTTTCATTTCTTTCTCCTTTTTTGTCATATTTTTTAGCATAAAAAAACTACCCCTTAGGGATAGTCGTCGTTACGGCGGAACGCCGCTTTTAATCTTGTAACATAAACTGCTCTTACCACCGTTCGGTCGATAGCGTTGCTCGGTTTTGAGAAGCCCTGCCTTTTTAAGTTCTTTCACCGCCCGCCGAACCGTCGATTCGGACACTTTCAAATCTTCCGCTATCGTAGGTATCGACGGCCAACACTCGCCTTGCTTGTTTGCGTGGTCGAGCAGATATAAAAAGACAGCAACCGCTTTCGACGAAACGTCGCTCGAGTATAAAAAATCAAGTCGGCTCATTCTCACCCCTTTCTTCTTCCGTTAAACTCGGCGGTAACGGTAACTGCCGCTTTACGGACGAGGTTCTTAAAAACGGTCTGTCCGTTCTTCGTTCGGGTTCGAAATGTCGTCTGCTTTCCACTTGCGCTTGTCCGCCTATACTACCGCGAGATTTTGCCTTTTCTTCCGTTTCGTCTTTCAGATCGGGGCAATATTTCTCCACGATTTTCTCTATAAGTTCCTTCTTCTCGGCATACTCCACCTTGCGGTTCGCGTTTTCTGTTACGGTATACGGCTCGCCGAACGAAATTCCCCAATCGAAAAACAGTTTTAATCTCACTTTCATCGGGTGCGCGCCCGTTTTCATTACCACGAATTGTCCTTTCGGCATTGCCTTTAATTCGTCCGCGCTCATAAGCGGGCGTTCCGTCATTTGCAACGACTCGGACGGATCGTTCTTCCCCTTATTTACAGAACCCGTAAGCACCGTTCTCGTACCGAGTGCTTTGGATAAAACTTCCGCGGACGGGCTGTTCGGCGCAAACCCGCCGAAAATCGTAAGTTGCGTATTATCCACGATAATTTCTTCGCCTTCTTTTCCGTAGTTTTTATCGAGTTGCGAAAAACTTTGGATAATAGGCACGATTTGGAGTCTGCGCGAACGCGATGCCGAGAATATCATTTCCGCATCCTGTATTTTCGGGAGCGTCCCGAACTCGTCGCAAAAGAAAATACACCGATTTTTAAGTTTGCCGCCCTCCTCGTCGGCTACCGCTAATATCTCGCGGTATAACTGCTGAATGATAAGCGAAATCATAAAGAACGTCGTCGGGGCTTCTTCGGGCATTATGATAAATATGGCGGACTTTTCCGAACAGAATTTTTCCGCGTCTATTTCCGTATCGAAACAAAGTATTTGTTCGAGTTCCGAATCGAGAAAGGCGTTAAGGCGCGACAATGCCGTCGACATTACGCTTGCCATTGACTGATCGGAAGCGTTCAATGCCGCGCCCGCAAACCATTTCGCCTTGTGGTCGTTCGGAAGTAACGCCATCAGTTCCTGAAACTGATTCTTGTTTCGTTTCTCCGACGGGGCAAGCAGTTCCTGAATAATCTTGAATACGGAAACTATATGCCGTTTCTGCGGTTCGCAAAATTCCGCCACGAGCAATATCGTTGCGGTGAGAATGCCTTCCGCCGCGTCGTAAAAGTATGCGTTCTGCCCGAACGAGGCAGATTCCGCGCCCGACAGAATTATCGTTTTGGATATGATTTTCGCATACTTCTCGGCTTTGGCTTTATACGCGAGTTGGTTCGGGTGTTCCTTGTATAAGTCCATATACTTGTTTACAAGGTTCAGCAGATTGTTGCCGTTGGATTTCGTCGGATTACGCAGGTCGATTACGGATACGTTATACCCGTATTCTTTCGCCACGCCGCCGTAGTTTCGCATAACGTCGCCTTTTGTGTCGGTAGACAAAAACGACATTCCGCTCGCGCAGGCGTACTCGATGCACGGGTATAACCAATACGCCGTTTTACCAACGCCTGCCGCGCCTATCATAAGCGCATGAACATCGCCCGTATCCACCATTGCCGTTGTCTTTTTCTTTCCGCCCTTGCATCCGACGATTATCCCTTGCGGCAATTCTTCTTCGGTTGCTTTTCTTCGATTAGTGAGCCTATAGGTCGGTTTTTCGCCGTTTCGCGCTTGCTCGCGCCACTTGTCCGGCGTAAACGGAATATGCTTGTAGACCTTCTTTATCTCGCCTCTCGTCGCCCACCGCGCGGAGCCGTGTTGCCCGTCGCCTACCGTCTTGCTTTTGATATTGTTCAGCGTATAAACGTGCGCCAGAAGCGACACGCCGCCGAGCGTAAATATCATCGCCGCTGCCGCTATTATGAGTATCGTAATTCCCGACATACTTTCACCTCCGTGTTTCGTAATATTGCTTGTTCTTTCGCCGTCAAAAGGTCTTCGTTCCAGTCCTTGCCTTTCGGTATTTTTATATTGAATTCGACTCCGTTTTCTGTCAGTTTTTCCGCGATTCGATATTCTGCGACTCGCCCCGCCCAGTCGTTATCCAGACACAAAAACACTTTCTTTATATTCGGATTATCCTTCAGCATCTGAAACAACACTCTGTCGCCAACGCCGCAACAAGCCGCATAACTATGCTCCTGCCAGCCGTCGCCTTTCATCGCAATAAAAGAAAGCATATCTATGGGAGCTTCAAATAAATATAATTTTTCGCTCTGCCCCGTATAGTGAAACGAATATTCGGGCGTACAACCGGGCGCGTTGCCTTTGAACGTCGCGTTCGAATAGGTTGTGCGTAAATTAACGTGTTTCAGATTTCCGTCCGTATCGTAACCCATAAACGCAACGTTTGCATATCTTTTCGTTTCGCCTATTAACTTTTTTTTGAAAAACGGCACTAATATCTCTTTCGGTATTCCGCGACGAACGTTTAAATACGCATACGCTTTTCTCGGATCTTCGGCAAGTGCGGGCGGCTCGAATACTTTTTTCACATTTGGTTTTGCCTGTTTCGGCTCGGCTTGTTTTACCTCGCCCGCGCCGTCGCCGAGAATGAATTTCATTGCCTCGACGTAGGTTTTATCCATAAATTTCTGCACAAACGAAACGGCGTTACCGCCTTTCTGCTCGTACTGATGATACCAAAGGTTGCCGCGTATGGTTACTCTTTCGCTGCCTTCGCCCCACTCGTATTCCGAACCGCTGCGCTTTAACCGTTCACCCTGCCGTTCCAACATTTCCGCAATGTCCGCATTCCTTGCCGCTTCTTTTTCTTGCGGTGTGAAATATACAAACTCTGACATTTTCACCTATCCCTCCTATTCTAATTTCAGCCCTTGCGCCTGCTTTTTCTCCGCTATTCTGCGGCGAAGTTTTCTGTCCGTTCTTGCTATTTTTACATCGAGTTCCGCTTCGGTTTTTTCTTGCAATGCCTTAACTAAATATGCGAATAATCGACCTATAGCAAGATTTATGCTCTGTTTTTGGAACAATTCTCTTTGCATAAGCAACGCTTGAGCGTATTCATTTCCCTTTGCCGCCGCGGACTTCAGATACTCTAACGCAGTTTCTGTATCTTTCGGAATATCGTTACCGAAAAGATATATTTTACCGAGTTCGTATTCGGCGAAATCAAATCCCTTTTCTGCCGCGCGTTTAAGATAATCGATTGCCCTTTGAACATCTTTCGGAAAGTTTTCTCCGCGCAAGTATTCTTTACCGAGAATATATTCCGCAGGTTCAAAATCTTTCTCCGCTGCAAGTTCGAGATACTCGACAGCCTTCATAGCATCCTTCCCGAAATTTTCTCCGCTTAAATACTCTTTTCCGAGTAAATACGCCGCGTATTTGTTTCCGCGATTTGCCGCTTTCAATAAATATTCTTCAGCTGCGATCGTATCTTTTTCCACTTCTTCACCTTTCAGATAAATTCTGCTGAGCGCGTATTCCGCGAACTCGTTTTCTTCCATTGCCGCCTGTTTCAACCATTCGACCGCTTTCTGTATATCCTTTTCCACGCCGTCGCCATTTAAAAGCATTTTGCCGAGTTTATATTTCGCCACGGCAATGCCGCCGTTCGCCGCTTCAGTAAATAATTTCACTGTAAATTCGGGATTGTAGTTCTCGCCGTTTTTATCCATGCAAGCCTTTGCCCAATCGTAAAACTGCCACGCCGTTTTATAGTCCTTTCGCGATTTCTTCTCGCTTTTTTCTATTTCCTTATCTGTCGGTTCGGCGGGTGTTTCGCCCACTGTCGACATATCCGAAAACGATAAATTCATCGCTTCGGCAATCACCGCGTTCCTTACAGATTTGAATTCTTCGTTGGCAGAAAGCGGCAATCTTGCGGGCATTTTATCCCGATACGTTTTCAATACACTCTCCCTCTGTTCGTACCACAATTCGTATAGTTTTTGCAAGTCGTTATCCCGCATAAGTTCGTCTATAACACCGTTAACAAGGTTT
>JAJWOJ010000073.1 GCA_021635425.1 Clostridiales bacterium
CGGGCTAAGGCGAATTCGGCATAAAGCGCGGAAATATCGGCGTTTTGGCGGGGTTCGTATTATTTCTTGACTGGCATCCATAAAAAACGAGCCGCATGCTGTTATTTCGCGGCTCGTTTTATGTATTTTAAAATTAAATGTCTACTTTGTTAAGGAGTTGCTCGTCGTTTTCGCGGAGTTCCTTGGGGACAATTATGTTATCGTAATCGATAAAATATTTCTTCTTGTTTATCGTGTAATTATCGACGAGTCTCATACAGGAAATCATTAGCGCGTAGAAAGAAGAAATGATTACCGTGCCGACGCCGAGCGTGAAAAACAACATCGATACGGCAAGATAAACGTAAAGCACCGTGACCGAAAGGTACGCCGAGAACATCTTCCAGAAATATTCCTTGCTCGGAAACAATCCCTTTTTAAACGCCTCTTTCGCCTTCATTCCGCCGATTATCATTTTCGTTGAAACCTGACTCATACTCGTCGAATAAATGGTTACGGCAAACGTCAGAACGGATACGCCTAAAAACACGGCGACAAGCGGCACAAACGGCGCAACCAAATAAACGATTACGAAAACCACTGCCGCGACAAGCGCATAATAAACGATTGCGATCATAGCGTCGATAAGCTGGAATCTGATTATTTTTCTTAAATTTTCGAACATTACGCTCAAATACGGTCTGTGCGATAAACTCGACATATGCTCGTCGATCATTATAAGCATCGTGGAATTGCTCACGCCCGAGAATATTCTGTAAAGATAAATTATCAGAATACAGATAACCACCGCCCAGACTATATTCGCAAAATGGCTTACGATTCCGTTGATAAACACCTGAAAGTCCGCAACAAGCGGCGAATCCGTTCCGTTCGCGGTGAATGCTTTCTGATTCTGCACAAGGGATTTCACTATATCCGCGATATCTTTAAGAACGGGCGCAAGGTTTTCAAGCATCGGCTTTAAGCTTATCCTGAGCGTGACGTACAAGCCCGCCGCAAAAACGACGAAAAGAATGGCTTTATATAAGATATTTTTAAATATAAGCCCGAAGTTTCCGAGGGCTATTTTAAAAGCGTTTATAACTCGCATTTTTTCTCCCGATTTTAAATTGATTGTATAATTAACAAATTCGGGCTGTCGCATAAAAACCCTGCAACAGCCCTCTTCCGCTATGTTATTCGGTTATTTGGAAAACGTTATGCTCTTAATCGTTATTCCCTTCGAGGGACGAAGAACTACATATTTAGCATTGTTTTCGATAGCGTTAAGGTAAGCTTCGCCTTTTTCGGTATCCTTCGTGACTTTAACGGTGTAAGCGCCCGAAGCGTCTTTAACGAAAGTTTCGCCGTCGGCTTCTACCATATAATCTCTGCCGTAATCGCCGATTGCGCCGATAAGCGTCTTATTATCGTCCGTATCTTCGGGTTCGTAAGCGAAATAGTAAACCTTTTCGTCGTTTGAACCTTTCTTGTAATCTTCGAGAATGGCTTTAACGCGCGTATAGCTCGACTTTTTATCTTTGCTTGCGTCGTTTTTGTCTGCTTTTCCGAAGATAACGAAATCTTTATATGCGCTTGAAGCCGTTCCGTAATAAGAACTGCTTCCGAAAGTTACCGAAATCGCTCCCTTTGCGGTGTCGTACCGATTCGTATCGTCGTCGATCGCTCTTTTTAAAACGAGCGCGCCGTCGGTTAAATCGAGAGACGTTCCCTCATACTTAAAGCCGTTGTTTTCAAACTCTCCCACCAGGGTGAATTTCGAAGTGTACATTTCCTGCTCTTTCTGTTTAAGCGATTTAACGTACGCGTCGTTTATAATCGACGAATATTTGTCGTCAAGAGACTTATAATCCTTATCGGTTTCGCCGAAGGTGATAAAGCTCGCAACGTCGCTCACAGCGGAACCGTTATAAAAACCTTTTTCCGCAAGATATTTGAAATGCGCGATAGAAGAAGGCGCGATATTCATGTAAAGCTCGAAGTCGATTGCTTCTTCCTTGCCGCCTACGTCGAACGTTACGGTGCATTTTTCGATTTTGCTGCCGTTTTTAATGGTGTCTCCGCAACTCGTCGTCAACGCGCAAACGCCCGCAGTCATAATAGCGGCTAAAATTCCGCTGAGTATTTTTTTCATAAAGCCCTCCGTATAAGAGTATAATCGGTATAATATGCATCGGCGCCCGAATCTTTTTGCCGCGGAACGGCATTTTAACTTCGATGCAATGCATAAACCTATAATTATATATATTATTTTACAATTATTGGCGACTGTTGTCAACCTTTAACGCAAGATATTTTTAGTTATTTTGATGAAAAAGACGTTTTATCCCGAAATTGCCGTTATTTTCCGCCCGAAAAACGTCTTATCGCGAAGTTGCGGTTATTCTCCGCCCAAAAGATAGAAAAGCCACACCAGAAAGACGGCGGCGGCGATGCCGAGTATGCCCGCAAGAAGAACTCTCCACGGCGAAACGGGAGTTTTGCCGGTGATTTTCGCCGTACTTCCGTTCATATATACCCTGTATTTCTTCTTTCTGAACGCAAAGTTCATGAGATAAACGGGGATGAGCATATATTTGAATTTAACGGCTTCGTATTGCGTGGAAACGTTGAGATAATCCACAACGTCGCAATGAAGCGAGCTTTCGATATCCGAACGGATATCTCGGGTCATCGTATCTTTCGCGTCGCCCCAACAACTTTTAAGATCGCGCTTATATGCGTCCGCAACGTAACCCGAAAGGTATTTGCTCTCGTAAACGCATGCGTCTTTCGCCCTGTACGGCGACAATTTATCGAGAGTTTTCTGGTCGAGATTATCGTTCGATACGACCATAACGTCGTCGAAAAATTTATCATACCCGCCGGAAACGTTACGATAAACGATATACGTTTCGGTACGCTTGTTTTTTCCCGAGCCGACTACCCTCGTATGCCTGTCGCCTACCCTGCCGTTATACCGCGAATACGTCTGACTGTCAAACGTAAAACACGGTTCGTAAACGCCGTGCATGTTTTCGACGGTTAAGCTTTTTTTGAAGGAGCGCGGCGCGAAAATTTTCTTTTTTGCCCATTTTTTCGCCTGTTCGTTAGCCTGAGCGGCAGAAACCATAAACGGAATCACCGCACCCGGGCGTAACCCGTCGAAGCTGCCGCTTTTCACGACGTGCGAAGTGCCGCAATAGGGGCAGATAACGGCTTGTTCGTCCGTACCGACAATAATAGTCGCGCCGCAGTTCTCGCAAGTGTAAGTCGCCTGCTCGTTCTTGTTCCACTTCTCCGCCTGCTCGAATCCGCTTTCTATATCGTTTTCGACGACGTTTTTATTTTTTTCGACACGCTTAAAAAACCCGCAATACTCGCATTTAAGCATTTGAGAATTGGGGTCAAAAACCATCTTACCGCCGCAACTCGGGCATTTCTCGTAATCGGTTTTTATTTGTTTAAGGTCTTTTTCAAATTCGTTATCACTCATACAGTCTTGCCAATTTACCGTTCTGATAATCGCAAACGATTGTACGGTATGCGATTTTCAAAGTTTTCAGATGTTGTTGAGTTCTTCGAGCATCTTATCGAGATCGGCACCGTGAACCTGAGCCGCTTCGCCGACGGTTTCTCCGTGAGCGATCGCACAGCCGAGGCAGTGCATTCCGTATCTCATAAGTATTTCGCCCGCGTTGGGGTTGATGTCGAGTGCGTCAACGATAATAGTGTCCGCAGTAATTTTTTTATCCATGATATCGTCTCCTTTATATTGTATTTCCCTATTTATTGAGTATGCCGAACGTATCGGCTTTTATTTATAATCGGCGGTATTTTTTCTCCGATAATTCAAATTTTCAAAATTAACCGAGTTTTTTGCCGCACTCGGGGCAGAATTTAGCCCCCGCGCTCACTTTTGCTCCGCATTCGGGGCAGAACTTGGTTGCCGACACGGCTTTTCCGCACTCGGGGCAGAACTTCGAGCCTGCGGGAACGGTCTTCCCGCAAGACGGACAAACCGTTCCGCCCGCCGCATTGTTTGCGTTGCCGTTATTTTGATTGTTGCTTCCCGCCATAGCGTTAGCCATCATCGCGCCGATACCTACGCCTGCGCCCATTCCGACGCCGCCCGCCATAAACGCGCCGCCGACGCCCTGATTCGCCGCAGCCGTCTTCATTGCCTCCGCCGCGGAAACCTTCATGAGGGTATCCGTAGAATCGCCGAGGATTCCGAGCTTCGTCCTTTCGTCCATCGCCTTCGTAACTTCTTCGGGAAGCGACATGTTTTCGATGAAGAGATTGACGAGCTTAAGACCCAACTCGTTGAATTTATTCTGAACGGATCCCTTAACGATTTCGTTGAACTCGAGCGTGTTAGCCGCCAAATCAAGCGCGGAAACTTTGCTTTCGCCGAGAGAATCGGCAAAGCAGGAAAGGAGCATCGATTTTAAAAAATCGTTTATATCGTCGGTAACGAAAGTGCTGTTCGTGCCGAAAAGTTCTTTTAAGAACACTGCGGGGTCGTCCACCTTATACGAGAAGGTACCGAACGCCCTCACTCTAACCATTCCGAAGCGGGAATCGCTCATCATGATCGGGTTTTTCGTTCCCCACTGAATGTTGGTGAACTGCTTTGTGTTGATGTAATAAATATCGCAGGTTATAGGGGTCTGGAACCCGTATTTCCACCCTGCAAGTTTTGAAAGAATGGGGAAAATATCCGTTCCGAGATCGTAAAGACCGGGACCGAACACGTCCGCTATCTGTCCTTTATGAACAAAAATCGCGCATTGCGATTCCTTAACGGTAAGCGTCGATTTATTGTTGATTTCCCTTCCGTAATTTTTAAGGGGATATTTATAAACGAGTGTGTTTTTGCTGTCGTCGTTCCAGACGACGTTAAGTCTGAACAGAGCCATGTTAAATTCTCCTTGTATTTTTTTAAAAGTATTCTCGCGTTTATACGCGGATATATACTATTTCTATGTTATCTGTATTATAGCACAAATAGCAAGTTTACACAACAATTTTTATAGTTTTTTATACCGACTTTCTGCCGGTTGACCTTTATTTTTATCGGACGTTTTATTTGTCGGTTTTATTTGCATGTTTTATGCATGAGGATCTCCTTTCTTCGATATTAGCAAAACGCCGATTACAAGCAATGCTGCGATGCATATAAGCGGAATAACGATTTTTCTGCCGTTCTTTTCGGTTCCGTCTTTGCCGATCTCTCCGCTATTATCGCTTCCGCCCGCTGCGCTACTCGTCGTATTGCTCGTCGTTCTGCCGGACATTCCGTCGCTTCCGCTCGATTTATCGCTTTCGTCTATCTTACCACTTTCGCTTGTTCTGTCGCTCTCGTCTATTTCGTCGCTTTCGTCTGTTTTGCCGCTTTCCTCTATTTTGCCTCTTTCGCCTGTTTTGCCGCTTTCGTCTGCGTTACCGCTTTCGTCTGTTTTGCCGCTTTCGCTTGCGTTACCGCTTTCACTGCCCGATCTGTCGTGTTCGGATTCTCTTTCCGACGAACATTCTCTCACCGACGAACATTCTCTCTCCGACGAACTTTCATTATCCGAAGACTCATCCGAATAGTTTTCGCTTTCCTTGTCCGAATTTTCTTCCGATTTCCTATCGCTTGCAGTCTCAACTTCCGACTCCGATTCCCTATCGTCTTCGCTCATCGTTTCCGACTCGCTTTCCGATACAGCCTCGCTTTCCGATACACTGTCAGACTCGCTCACCGATCCCGACTCAAACTCGGATTCATATTCCGACTCGCTTTCCGAAGTAAATACGGACTCAAATTCGCTTTCAGATTCCGAAATACTTTCCTCCGTCGGGTAGGATTCGCTCATATCTTCAGATTCGCTATTTCGAGAATCCGAAACACGCCCGGAACTACTTTCCGAGAGACTTTCTACGGTCTCCTTCGGCGATTCGACGCTCTCACTTTGATGGTAGCTGCCTTTTTTAACGACTACGTTTATCAAGTATTCGTAACCATCTTTAAAAGTCAGTCTTAGGTTTGTCGTGCCGACGCTTACCGCCATAAGCACATCGTTTTTGACCGTCGCAATTTTGCTGCTCACAGATGACCATCTTCCGCCGACGCATTTCGGGTCGGGATCGCAAATAGAATTCAATTTTATCGTCTCGCCGACGTAAAGCGTAATTTTCGCTGCGCCGCTATATTTAAAATTGATTTTCGGTTTGTAAAGTATATTCCCGTTATCTTCCTCGATGGAATTAACTTCCCAAACGACGTCGCAAGACAATGTTTTCCCTTTTTCAGAAACTTTAAAGCCCTTCTTCAAGCTTAAAGTACTGTTTTTAAGGCGATTAAGATCAATTTTAACCTGAGAAAAAATAATTATCGCACCTTCATCGCTTACTTCGGCATTTTTCAAGTCCAAAGGAATAACCCCGCCCGAAGAATCTTTCAATCGGATATATTTTTCATCGATTTTAAGGTCGTTTTTAGTTGTTTTTTCATCGATTGTCAAACTCAGCTTTTTACCGTTTTCGCACATAACGGCAGAAACAACAAGAGTATCCGCGCTTGCATTATCGGCTTTTACTTCAAAACGCATAGAAAACATCGACGCGCCGATTAACGCCAAAATAGCCGTTAACGAACACAAAAACAAAATTTTATCTCTTGTAAACCCGCGCATTATCAAATATTACCGTATTCCAAATTTTAAAGTATTACCCTTAAATCATTTTGGTATTATTTAATACCGATTTAAATGATATCACAACGCCATACATTTGTCAAACAGAGAGCTATCTTATCAAGAATAATCTCATCATCGGATAATTAAGTTTGATTTAAACTTAAAACATCGCTTTTAAGAAATGTAATGCTTTTATTACAGCTTTTTATTGGAGTCAACGTTCCTCTTTTTACCAGCTCGTTTATATATTGTCTCGAACAATTTAAGATTTTCATCGCTTCCTGAGTATTGACTATGTTTTCTTTAATCAAGAGCGTTAAGTCATCGCCGCTTAATTGAAGAGTTATACCTTTTTTATATAATTCTTCGCTTGTTATAGTCTCTTTACCGTCTAAAGTAATCCCGTAACCGCCCGTCAATAAGTCCATATCAGAATCTTCAGAAATATCTACTTCACAAATTTTAACTGTATTATCTTTAAAAAAAACAACAGCTTTCCCGCTTCCTATAATGGTTATATCTTTAATTCGCCGTTTTCTTCTTTCTAAAATATCCGGTTGCAAATCGTCGAGTTTTATTTGTGTGATATAAAAATCGTCCTGTTCGCATCTTCCGCTCGCTAAGTACAGCAAATCAAACTCATCATATCTCTTTAAGTTGTTATCCCTTAATATCTGTCCTATATTTTGTCTGTCGGAAGGAACAATTCTTTGATTAACCCATGCGCTGCTCCAATAATCACCTATAGTTCTTTCTCCTTTCTTATAAAGAGATGCAAGCAACATCGGTATATCCCACTCTTCTAAGCCGTCTAAAAGCTCAATATAGAACTCTTTCGTTTTTTCGTAATAAAACAAATAGCCGATCTCATTCGCGACATTGTTTTCTTTTATTGCAAAAATCTTCATAAAAAATCCACCTCGAATAAATCGTTTCCCATATTTTGTCAATCATTTGCCGGCTTATTATCCCTTGTAAATCCTCAAATAGTGTTTCTTTGTCGCTTTCTTTTAAAGGATTGAATTCGGGCAATTTTTCTGCAGGAATCAAATCTAAATTTGCCTTTGCAGAATTACTGCCTAAATACGAGTTGATTTTTTTATCATCCATCGGATTGAATTTTGATATCTCTTCTTCCGTAGAACAACTAAAAAGCAATGACAAACCGTGATCGAATAAAGGCGCAAGTCTGATAGTTCGTTTCTTCCGATTTCTCAACACCTCGATATTAGCACCGTGCCTATCCCGATTCAGAATCAAAAAATCAACTGCAAACATTTCGTAAATATAGTTTTCCCATCCGCGATTTATACAAAATGAAATTTTATCTTCATCAGATTCATGTTCTACATCATAATAATTATCTAAAGGCGATTTATCCTCATTTAAATCTTTAAAATCTTCAGACGCACACACGTAGGTTTCCAATATTTTTTCATCCACCTTAATATCTGCATGAATCAATTGATAATGGAGATGCTCAACGCCCAAAATATTCAGCAATCTATCCACTATTATTTCGTTAACACTTTCAATGCCGACAACGCCTTTGATATTATCGTATTGAGACAACTTATAATATACTTTCTTATTGCCTATTTTTCTGTATGC
>JAJWOJ010000523.1 GCA_021635425.1 Clostridiales bacterium
CCTGCGGATTTTGAAACGTTCAAGGCAAATTGCATATCCTTTTTCAGACTGTTTATAAGTGAAGAAAACTTCCTTTCGTGGCTTAATTCGGCAGGCGGAAAAGCGGACGTTTTGGCAAAGATTTTCGTCATACTTTTGCCGTGTATTTTGGCTGTTATAATCGCTATAAAACGGCTGTATGCAAAAGGCAACACAAAGCACAACGTAGACACAGTTCCGCTACGGGTATTCAAGAAAATATCTGCCGTAACGTATCAACCGACAAAGCGTTTTATATGCGGATATATAGACTTTTTGCGCGAGCATTCGTGGATATGGATTTCGTGGCTTATTATGTGGGCGTTCCACCTAAATATAGCAAGTATCGTGATAGAATTTTTCGCGTATTACTTCTTCTTTTCTGTGTCGTTCCGGGTGGACACGATATACACGCAATTCGTAAAATTGGCAATAGATTTGCAACCGTTTTTCAGTTTCTTTCCGTGGTGGTCACTGCTAATTCTTGCCTACGTTTTGTTCGAGCATTGGCGTAAGAAATTCGCACTTAACAAACTGCGTAAATGCGAAGCAAAAAATTGCGGTTTTATAAACGCTCTGCCTATCGTTTCGATGACCTGCGGAAGTATGGGTAAACGCAAAACCACAATGATAACGGATATGGCGTTATCACAAGAAGTAATGTTCAGACAAAAGGCGTTCGACATTTTGCAAAAAGCGGATATGAAGTTTCCGTATTTTCCGTGGATATGCTTTGAAAAAGAACTCGCCTCGTGTATCGAATACGGAACGGTATACAACCTTGCAACCGTCAAAGAATGGGTAAACCTTAAACGTAGCCGATATGAAAAGCACGGTAATGCTCTATGGCAATTATACGGATATGACTGTCAAAGATACGGTTTTACATACAACGACGCACTTAAAACAAGTGGACTATTTGACGTTTTGGAAACGTATGCGCAGGCGTTTTTCATATACGCACTTGAAACGAGCCTTATCGTGGCGAACTACTCCATACGAACGGACAATCAGATATTGACGGAAGATAATTTCCCATTGTGGGCGTTGGACTTCTTCACCGACGGGCAAAGGCAAAGCAGACACTCCCATATTCTGGACTTCGACGTGCTGCGTTTAGGCAAAAAGATTTTGGATAATAACCCGAAAGCCGGCAGTTTTGAGTTTGGTGTAGTCGCTATAACCGAAATAGGTAAAGAGCGTGGAAACAACCTTGAATTAAAGGAAGTCAAGAAAAAGAACGACGAAACGAACCAAAAGAACGACCTTTTCAATTCGTGGCTCAAAATGTGCAGACACTCCGCAACGGTGGATAATTTTCC
>JAJWOJ010000074.1 GCA_021635425.1 Clostridiales bacterium
AAAATATTCCCCGATTTTGTCAGCGGGTTTTTATTCGGGTTATATAGACGAAAACGGCGTGGCGCAAAACAGAATACAGAATATCTACGTCACTTACGAAGAGGGCGAAAGATATAAAATTTCCACTGCGGAACAATTCGCAAAATATGCAAACGTCGACGGTTATTACGAAATATCGGGCGATCTCGACTTCACCGACGTAGCATGGCCGAGTTCGTTGACGTTCGGTACGTTTAACGGCAGAATATACGGCAAAGACGGTATATCCGTTAAATTCTCGAATATTTCGGCTAAGTACTCGTCGAGTTCGTCGAACAGAGGCGGGCTTTTCGGAGAGATAGGCGATAACGCGGTTATCGAAAACGTTGCGTTTGAAAACGTAACGGTAGAAATAGCTGCAAGCGGCATGGTAAGCGATATAAAATACGGCTTATTTGCGGGTAACGTTTCCGAAAAAGCCGACATGACCGGCGTAAGCCTTACCGGAGCGACGTTGAAAATAAGCGGCGAAATCGAACAGCCGACGGGCGATTATCGTATACATTTGCTTGCAAACGGAGCAATCGATAAAATTACCGCTGATTTTGAAACGTTCGGTCTTGAAGTTTACGGTCAGGATATCGGCGGAATGTATTTCTACAGTTTCAATCCCGAAAAGGTTAGCGTGGAAGCGGACGGCTCCATTAAATTAACGTTCGTCGGTTTTGAGGAATTTGGCAAAAAATCTTATTCAATAAAAGAACGGAGGTAAAAATATGAAAAAGATATCTTTAAAATGGATTATAAGCGCGGCTGTTGCCGTGGTTCTGATCATAACCTGCACCGCAACTTTTCTTATCGTTTCTAAAAAGAAGCCCGACAATCCGGGCGGAGGCAATAAAAAAGACGCTATCGTTATTATGACGGAAGAACTCAACGGCTTGTACAATCCTTTCTATGCTACTGCAGGTACGGATATGGACGTAGTCGGTATGACTCAGATCGGAATGCTTTCAACCGACAGAAACGGAAACCCCGTTGCCGGAGACAACGAAGCGACGGTAACGAAAGCTTACAGCATAACAAAGGACGCTAACGGAGACAGCGTTTATACGTTCGTGCTTAAAAACGGACTTAAATTTTCCGACGGCGTACCCCTTACCATTAACGACGTAATGTTCAATATGTACGAGTATCTCGACCCGGTATATTCCGGATCGTCGACAATGTACTCCACAAAGATCAAAGGTCTTAAAACTTACAGAACGCAGGAGAATTTATCCGATGAAAGCGCGGATACCGAATCTCAGATTTATTCTCAGGCGGCAGGTTATGCGAAAGTCCGTATTCAGGAACTTATAAACGTTTTCAAAAACAAAGGTAAAATAGACGGTTCCCAGAACTCTTTCCAGCTTGACGAGGCGGGAATGAAAGAAGCTATCGGTAACTGGGGTGTTTCCAGAGGTTATCAGACGGCGGTAGGCTCGGGCAAAACCCTCGCGGAATATCGCGAAAAACTTAAAGAAGATTACGAACTTACGCTTACTACGTTCAAAAAAGAACTTCAATCCGACTTTAAGGCGGCTAAAGAATCTTACGATTTAAACCAGCCCCCCTACGCGGAACATGCGGAACTTCTTAAAAACGATATTTTCAAATTCTTCTTATCCGAAGGTTATATCACCGCCGAATACGGTCTTGACGCAAACAATAAGGAAGACCGTTCGAAAATCGTTAAATTCAACGGCGGAGAAATAGTAAACAGCTATACCACCGAAGAAGCCGCCGTCAATAAGGTTTACGGCGATAAAGTAAGCTCTGAACTTCACACCGTCCTTACTTCGTGGGGTACCGCAGGCACGCTTAAAACTCAGTATATCGCAGAGGCTAAGGACGTTATACTTCATACCGGCAAAACTTCCGGCAGCCTTAAATATCCTTATATCGAGGGTATCAGATCGTTAGGTCATATCAGAGCCGGTTCTGCCGACACTAAGGTCGATAAGGTAACGATCGACGGTAAAGATTATAAGGTAGCAAGCGAATATAACGCAGACGGAACAGTCAGAAACAGCGACGAATACGCAGTTTTGCAGATTACCGTTCAGGGTACCGATCCCAAAGCTATTTACAACTTCGGTTTCACGGTTGCTCCCGTTCATTATTACACTGCGGACAGCGAATATCCTAACGGCAGAACCGTAGATATTTCAAACAACCAATACGGCGTAGAGTGGTGTAATTCGACTTTCCAGAGCAAGACCATTCAGTCTCGTCAACACGTTGAAATTCCTGTCGGCGCGGGTCCTTATAAAGCTTCCGACGAAAACAACAGCGATAATCCGAGCGGATCGGCTTTCATCAGCAGTAACATAGTCTACTTTAAGGCAAACCATAACTTCATGTTCAATGTTAAAACTGAGAAGTTGCAGATGAAAGTTACAACCGCTTCCAACGCTATAGATAACTTAGCAAGCGGAGAACTCGATTATATCGTTCCGCAGTATACAAGAAGCAACTACAATCAGCTTCTCGGTCTTCAGAATCAGGGTCTTATCGAAACCGCAAACTGCTGGCAGCTCGGTTACGGCTACATCGGTATAAACGCGGGTAAAGTTCCCAACGTATATATCCGCCGCGCGATAATGGCTGCTATGCAGACAAGTCTCGCGAAAGAATTCTACGTTGAAAATACTTGTAAAACTATCGACTGGCCTATGTCTATGGAAAGCTGGGCATATCCTCTCGACGCGGGTAACTCGTCAAAACAAAACGATCACGACTACACTCAGTGGACGGGTATGGACGCCGCTAAGAAAAAAATCAACGACCTTGTAGCAGAAGCGAAAAAACATAATCCTTCTACCGTAAATACCAAAATCAAATTTACCATAGCCGGTGCGTCTATCACCGATCACCCGACTTACGCGGTATTCAAGCAGGCAGCGGAGATTCTTAACAGTCTCGGTTGGCAGGTAGAAGTTAAAGCAGACTCTTCCGCTCTTACCAAACTCGCAACGGGTTCGCTCGAAGTCTGGGCTGCGGCTTGGGGTTCTACAATCGATCCCGATATGTACCAGGTATATCATAAGAATTCGGGTGCTACTTCGGTTCTTGCCTGGGGTTATGGCGCGATTAAAGACAACACCTCGACTTATTCTTACGAATGGGGTATCATAAACGGCAGACTCAGCGAGCTTATCGATGACGCGAGAACGATAGACAGCAGTGACGCACAGGGTAAAGCGCAGAGAGCGGCTATGTATGAAGAAGCGATGAAGCTTGTTCTCGATCTCGCAGTCGAAATGCCCGTATATCAACGTAAAAATCTGTATGCGTTCAGCACAAAAGTACAAGGCTTCAACAAGGACGTAAACCCGTACACTTCGCCCCTTGAAAAGATCTGGGAGCTTGAATTGGTAGGCTGAGACAAATAGTCAATCGGTTATTCCGTCGTTTCTTTCTTGCAATGACGAAACCTGCGAAAAAACGTGGGCGAATCATTGCAAGGCGACAAAATGTCGTCCGCAATCGTTTGCGGCTAAGCGGCGGAATAATCGTTTAAACGACGTCAAATCACATTACTTACAGGCAGCGGCAATCGTTGCCGAAACAGAGGAAAGATGTTTAAATATATACTTAAACGAATAGGAGTGTCCATACTTATTCTTCTCGGCGTATCCATAATTTTGTATACGCTGCTTCGTTGTATGCCCACCAGTTTCGTTGAACAAAAGATACTTAACCTTTATCAAGCGGGTCAGGAAGTTCCGCAGGAATTTATCGACACGTTGAAACACGCTTACGGTCTCGATACCACGATATTGCAGGGTTATCTCAATTGGCTCGGCAACGTTTGCCGTCTCAATTTCGGCGAGAGCTTTCTCAGCCATCGCCCCGTGCTTGACGAGATTTTCAACGCCGACAGAATAGGCACGTCGTTTATGGTTGCGGCAATCGCTACGGTATTCGAATTTTTAATAGCTATACCTTTAGGCATAACCGCCGCTACGCATCAGTATTCCATTCGCGATTACGTCGTAACGGTATTAGTGCTTATCGGTATATCGTTGCCGTCGTTCTTCTTCGGTCAGTTGCTTAAAGATATTTTTGCGAATAAACTCGGTTGGTTCCCAGTTTCGGGTATGAAAACCGCGGGCGTAACTTTAACGGGCATCGAAAAAGTGGCGGACTATTTAAAGCATATGTTCCTGCCTATTTTAACCGTCGTTATTTTAAGTATCGGTCCGAGAATGAGAATGACGAGAACGAACATGCTCGAAGTTCTTAATTCCGACTATATTCGTACCGCGAGAGCAAAAGGTTTAAGCGAAGGGAAAGTTATATATAAACATGCTTTCCGTAATACCATGATTCCCGTAGTTACAAGTCTCGCGGGGCTTATTCCGTCGCTGTTTTCGGGCGCGATGATAACCGAATCGGTCTTCGATCTTACAGGTATCGGAAGTTACGCTCTTAAAGCGATGACTCAAGCGGACATTCCCGTTATAATGACATATAACATGTTCCTTGCATTCTTGTCGGTTGTAGGCGTTTTGCTTGCCGACCTTATGTACGCCGTGGTTGACCCGCGCGTTAAATTGGCTTAAAGGAGAGATACGATGGAAGAAAATAAAGATTTGTTAAACAAAAATCTCTCCGATAGCGAAAAGGAAGAAATAGAGGAAACGCTTGAAGAAACGGAAAACGCTATCCCCGAAAACGCAAATGTCGGAGAGATAGAAGAAAAACCGCTTGATAAAAACGTAAGGCTTATGAGTCCTATGCGTATGATAGTCCGCAGGTTTTTCCGTTCCAAACTCTCCGTTGCCGGTATTATAATGCTTGCCGCGCTTTTCGTGTTCAGTTGGTTAGGTCCGATCGTGTATCATCCTTACGGTCCTAACGACAGCGATATGAACGGTAATGTTGAATATACCGAATACACGGTAACGCTTGACGACGGAACGACGTTTATCCAGATGGTTGCGAAACACAATCAGATAAACAAACTCGCCTCGTCCTCAAAAGAGCATTTACTCGGCACGGACGAGCAGGGCATGGATATTTTCGTGCGTCTGATGTACGGCGGAAGGCTTTCGCTGTCGCTTAGTTTCATATCCGTATTTCTCGTTTCCGCGCTCGGTATTATAATGGGCGGTCTTGCGGGGTATTACGGCGGTATCGTTGATAATATCATAATGCGACTGTGCGATATACTTATGTGTTTGCCGTCGCTGCCGTTGATGCTTATAATAGGTACCATTCTCGACGCGAACGGCGTACCCGGGAAATATTATATTTATTTGCTTATGAGTTTTCTCGCTCTGTTCTCCTGGACGGGTATGGCGAGACTTGTCCGCGGACAGATACTGTATCTCCGCGAACAGGAATATATGGTTGCGGCGGAAGCTATGGGATATTCGGGCGCAAGAAAAATATTCAAGCACCTGATACCGAATATATTGCCGCAGATAATCGTCACGATGACTCTTTCGCTCGGCGGAATGATTTTGTCGGAATCTACTCTTTCTTATCTCGGTTTGGGCGTTCAGCCGCCTAACGCGTCATGGGGTACTATGATAGAGATAATATCGAAACGTCCTGACATACTTAAAAACAATTTCAACGTGTGGGCTCCCGCGGGTATCTGCATAGTTATCGCGGTTTTGGGCTTCAACTTTATAGGCGACGGTCTCCGTGACGCGCTCGACCCCAAACAGAGGAGATAATATGGACAACAACGGAAACAAAAAGACTAAAAAGTCCGATAACCATTATCTTACGGGAAAAGAGATTCGCGAGATAGCCAAGGCAAACAACAAGGAGATGCGCAGGCTTGAAAAAGCCAAAAATCGTAAATGTCCCGAATCGGAATTCATTACCGAAATGAAAAATCCGGATAACATTCTCGAAATAGAGGATCTTCATTCTTACTTTTTCACCGATCAGGGTGTCGTAAAGGCGGTAAACGGCGTTTCTTTCGATATTCCCATAAACTCGACGGTCGGCGTCGTAGGCGAGTCGGGTTGCGGTAAGTCGGTAACGTCTATGTCGGTAATGCGCCTTTTGCAAGGACCCACAGGTCAGATAGTAGAAGGGTCGATAAGATTTAAGGCATACGATTTTAAGCGCGACGAAAAAGGCAAGGTTATCCCCGTTTACGAAAAGGACGAAAACGGTAACGTAATTTACGAAACCGTTATAGATAAAAAAACCGGCGCGCCCAAACTCGATAAAGACGGGCATGAAATCAAAGCTCCTAAGCAGAAAACACGCGAAAACGGCATAGGCGAATTCGAAATGGAAGAAAAGGTTTTCGATATTGCAAAAATGCCGATACGCGAAATGTACAGATTACGCGGCAGACAGATGTCTATGGTCTTTCAGGAGCCTATGACGTCGCTTAACCCTGTGTTTACCATAGGCGATCAGCTCGACGAAGTTTCGCTTCTGCATATTCCGGGCGCAACGCGCGAAATAGCTAAAAAACGTTCTATCGAAATGCTCAATATGGTCGGAATCGCTATGCCTGAAAGGGTTTACGCTTCTTATCCGCACGAGCTTTCGGGCGGTATGCGTCAACGTGTTATGATAGCTATGGCTTTGGCGGGCGAACCGAGACTTATCATTGCCGACGAACCCACCACCGCGCTCGACGTTACGATTCAGGCTCAGATACTCGAGCTTTTCAACGACTTGAAGAGACGTATCAACGGCTCGATATTGCTTATAACGCACGATCTCGGCGTTATTGCCGAAATGGCAGATTACGTCGTGGTTATGTATGCGGGCAGAATAATAGAAAAAGGTACGGCTACGGAGATTTTCGATAATCCTCTTCACCCGTACACCAAAGGTTTGCAGAAATCGAAACCGACGATGAAATCGAACAGCGACACGCTTTTCAATATCCCCGGTAACGTTCCTAACCCCGTAAATATGCCCGATTATTGTTACTTTAAAGAGAGATGTTCCGAATGTGTCGGAAAATGTTCGGGCAAGTATCCCGATATGGTGCAGGTAAGCCCCACGCATTTCGTCGCGTGCCACCTGTATGAGGGGAAGGAGTTTCGCAAATGAAAAAAGATAAAGAGAAAATTTCCGTATTTGCCGAAGAAGAAACAATAGTCAAAAAAGACGGCGAGGTTATAGAAGAAAAAATCGAAGTAACCGATAAATTCGACGGCTACGACGACGAGGCAGAAGCAACCAAAGAACAGCTCGAAAGAGACGAAAAGAGCGAGGCGGATAAACTTTTGCCGCCCGATCCCGAAGCTATTCTCGAAGTAAGGCACTTAAAAAAGTTTTTCGTGCTTAAAAAGACGCTTACGGGCAAACCGCTTTCCACGCTTAAAGCCGTAGACGACGTGTCGTTTAAGGTGAAACCCGGCGAAACGCTCGGTATAGTCGGCGAATCGGGTTGCGGCAAAACGACGATGGGCAGAACGATTCTGAAGCTTTATCAGCCCACCGACGGGCAGGTGTTCTTCCATGGCGAGGATGTTTCCAAATATTCGCCCAAGCAGATGCGCGCTCTCCGCACGAAAATGCAGATAGTATTTCAGGATCCGTATTCTTCGCTTCCGCCGAGAAGTACGGTAGGCGATATACTTTCCGAACCCGTAAAGGTACACGGAATCGTGCCTAAAGAAAAGGTTAAAGATTACGTTCTCGAACTTATGGAGAGCTGCGGGCTTCGCGATTATTATTACGAACGTTACCCGCATGAGTTTTCGGGCGGTCAGCGTCAGCGTATATGTATCGCTCGCGCTTTGACGGTAAACCCCGAATTCGTCGTTTGCGACGAACCGGTTTCCGCACTCGACGTGTCTATTCAGGCACAGATAATCAATTTGCTTAAGAAATTACAGAAAGAAAGAGGGCTTACCTATCTTTTCATTTCGCACGACTTGTCGGTTGTAAGATTTATTTCGGACAAGATAGGCGTTATGTATCTCGGCTCTATGGTTGAATTCGGTAATAAAGAAGATATTTTCGCTCATCCGCTTCACCCGTACACCGAAGCTCTTTTCTCGGCAGTGCCAAACCCCAACCCCAACGAAAAATCGGAGAGAATATTGCTGAAAGGCGATATTCCGTCTCCTGCCAATCCGCCTAAGGGTTGTAAGTTCCACACCCGTTGCCCGCATGCGATGGAGATATGTAAACACATAGCCCCCGCATATAAGGAATACGAACCGGGACACTTCACGGCATGCCATCTGTATTCGCAGGACGAAAATGTCTGATAAAAAG
>JAJWOJ010000075.1 GCA_021635425.1 Clostridiales bacterium
AATTTTCTCAATACTTTATTCATGTAAATTGAAGAGAATTGAAAGAATTATCGAAAAAGGTTGCAGACCCACCTTTACAGAATGGATTCGCAACCTTTTTGTTCCGATCGTTTGTCTCGATCTCTTTTTTTCAAATATCAACTGTACGACACTTCGGCGTTACAACCGTTTAACCAGTCGGAGCCGAACATCTTCATTACCTGATATCCGTTGAGAGAAAACTCTATTTTCTGATATTCGTTCCAACCTGCGAATACCGTATTTCCGATAATCTCGGTCACGCTGTCGGGAATAACAAGCTTAGCGATAGCCGTACAGTTCGCAAATGCTCCGTCGCGGATTTCGCCAACGCCGTTGAGTTCGACGGTTTTAAGCGATTTACAATCGGCAAACGCCTTTGCTCCGATAATATTCACTCCGTTTGTCAACGATATCGTTTCAAGTCCGGAACCCATGAATGCGCAATCGGGAATTTCACGTATTCCCGAAGGAATAATTATTTCTTTGAGCGCGGTACAGTTTTCAAACATGTTTTTACCGAGATTCTTAACGCTGTCGGCAAGCGTAACCGTTTTAAGCGAAGCGCAATCGGCAAACACTTTATCGCCGAACGTACAGGTTTCGGTTTTAAGAGTTACGCTTTCGAGTCCGCTTTCGGCAAACGCGCTTTCTTTTATCTTGGTGACGCTCGCGGGAATTTCTATCGACTTAAGCTTTTCGCAACCGACAAAGTTCCTGCCGTCTATAGTCGTTAAGTTGTTTCCGAAAACAATCTTTTCGAGATTTTTGCAGTTCTCGAACGTATTTCCGTACAATTGCGTTACGGAATCGGAAAGAACGACTTCTCTGATTGACGTATTCTTAAACGCTCCGCTGCCGCCGAAACTCGTCACGCGGCTGAAATCGAAATTCTCAAGCGACGTACAATTAAGGAATACGTTTGCGCCGAGCTTGACGTAACCGTTTATCTTAACATCGCTAAGCGAAGAGCAACCGGTGAAAGTCTGGAATCCTATCGACGTAACGCTTTCGGGGATTTCTATCGACTTAAGCGACACACAATTATTGAATAAACCCTGCGCGGTAGCAGTGAGGTTTTCGGGCAATTTAACGCTTTCAAGAAGTTTATTCTCCGAAAACGCATAGTTTTGGATTGCCTTGATATTTGTCGGGAGTTCCAGCCGCTCTAACCCCGCATTGGAGAATGCGCTCGAGTTTATCGTGAGATTGCTGCCGTCGGACGGCCATACGATATTCTTAAGAGAAACGCAGTTTCTGAACGCCCCGGAGCCTATCGATGTAAGCGAATCGGGCAACTGAACGGTTTCAAGGCTGCTGCACCCCTGGAATGCATACAAATCTATTTTAGTAACGCCTTCGGAAATAATCACGCTTTCAAGCGCGGTTGCATTTTCAAATGCGTACCGCGGGATTGTTTTTAAAGATGACGGGATTTCTACTTCTTTGGCGTATGCTATATTTGCAAAAGCATGTTGCGCAACGGAGGTAACTTCTTCCGGCAATACTATTTTATCAACCCCGTAACCGTCCGCATATGCGACGAGTTTTCCGCCGTCTTCTATAAGGAATCCGTTTACGCAAGAGTAATAACTGTTATTTGCGTCAACCTCAATCTTTTTCATATTAAGAGAAGCCAACGCACCCGAGCCGATCTCTTCCACGTTTTCGGATAAATAAACTTGTTCGAGACCGGAACCGTAGAAGCAGACGACATCGATAGTAGTTACGCTGTCGGGAATGATTATCTGAGTTAAAGACTTACATCCGCGGAATGTTCCCGAAGGAAGAACCTCGAGGCTGTCTCCGAGCGTTACGCTTGCAAGGTCTTTACAATTAAAGAATATATAACCTTCATCGTAACTGTAGTCGGCGTAATCAGTATCGTCGTCATAGCCGAATTCCGTTATTCCGCTCAAATCAATCGACTTAATGCCGCTGCCTACAAACGCTCCGCCGTCGATCATCGTCACACCTGCGGGGAGGCTCAAAGATTTAAGCGCGGAGGTTCCGGCGAACGCTTCGCAACCTATTTCGGTAACCGTATCGGGTAAAACGACTTTCGTTAAACTCTTGGCGTCGTAGAATGCCTGCATCTTCAATTTTTCGAAAGAACAATTTTCTCCGAACGTTATAGAAGTAAATCCGCTTTCCGCAAAAGCCTTGGTGTCAAGTTGCTCCACTCCTTCAACCAGGAGATCGCCTGCCGCACACGTCGCAAAAGCGTTGGCAGCGATAACCTTAAGCGTGGCGGGCAACGCACTGCCCGACCCGACGTATCCGCGGTAAACTATCTTGGTGAGATTCGGAGAACGCCAGAATACCCTTGAGCCGATGTTTTCGAGTCTTGACGAAACGACTATACGCTCAAGATTCTGACAATACGCAAACTGACCCGAGAAATATTTCCAGGAGGAACTCTCGTCACCTGTTTCAGCTTCCGAATAGTAAACTTCCCAATATCTGAAGTCGTTATCATATTCTTCATAAAGATCCAACGCTTCGTTTCTTGCCGTAAGATTTACAAGAGCGTCGGGAAGCTCGATACTTACAAGCCCCGAGTTTAAAAACGCAAACGAACCGAGATATGAGAGCTTATCGGGTAAATCTATCGATTTAAGCGCTGTACAATTTGCAAAAGTATAACCGTAATTCACCTCGCTTGTATCGTCGAGATCGCAGTCGACGGCAATAATTTCGAGAGTTGACGGAAGTTCGACGTCGGACAATTTTTCGCAGTTCATAAACGCATAACCGCCGAGACGGGTAACACCCTCGGGCAAAGCTATACTTTCAAGCGAACTACAATCATAGAACATATAATCATCCACTACCCGCAAAGAAGTCGTTCTGAATCTCACGTTTTTAAGTTCGGTACAACCTCTGAACGCGCCCGCACCCATCAAAGTTACGCTTTCGGGTATAATTACCGAAGTAATTTCCGTACCTTCGAACGCGCCCGCGCCTATAGTTTTAACCGATCCTAACGAAATTTCCGTCAATGCCGAATTTTTAAACGCATTTTTTCCTACCGCATATATATTTGCGGGAATATCGAATTTCTTTAAGCCGGAATTTTCGAACGCCGATTCGCTTATCTCCTCTACGCCGGGCATTGTGACTTCTTCAAGCGAAGAACACCCTGCGAATGCGTTTTTACCAACAACCGTCGCATTAACGGGAAGAGTGATCTTTTTAAGCGACGAGCAACCTGCGAATAATTCGGCGGGCAATTCGGTAAGTTTTACGCAACCGTCTTCAAATATGATCGTAGTAAGATTTGTACAGTTTCTGAACGCGCCGACGCCTATTTTCGATATACCTTTAGGAATAACGACGGTGGTTATTTCCGTCTGTCCCGCATAAGCGTTATCGGATATCTCGTCGATATTGGCGGCTAATTTTACCGTTTCGTCGTTAAGCGCGCCGAACACGTATCTTACAACCGTTTTATCCTTGTTAAATAATACGGGTATCCCCTCAACCGCGCTGAAGTTTTTGTTATCGTCGGCAACTGTGACGTTTTCAAGCGCAACGCTTCCGTCAAACGCACCGTCGATAACCGTAACGTCCTTGGACAAATGGAGCGAAGTCAGCTTTCTGCAACCTCTGAAAATATCTTTGCCGATAGTAAGTTTTTCCGCCGTGGTTTCGGGGAAAACAAAACTTGAGATCAAAGTGTTACCGAACGCATAATCGCCTATTGCGGAAAGCGCGCCGTCGGAAAGCGTAACCGACGACAATCCGTCGCAATATCTGAACGCTTCGTTACCGATTGTGCTTACCGTTGCGGGAATTACGATATTCTGTATCGCGGTTTTATAAAACGCACCGTTACCTACGGAAGTAAGACTTTCGGGCAATACGATATCGACAAGAAGATTACAGTTATAGAACGTATTGTTTCCGAGCTGCGTAAGTTTTGAATTTCCTTCGAAAACGACTTCGGCAAGTTTTGTACAATCTCTAAACGCGCTGCCGAACGAATTTTTAACGGCTTTATTATTCTTATCGACTTCCTGTCCGTCAATCTTGATAACGGTTTCGGGGATAGTTATCGAGGTAATCGCACTGCCCGCAAACGCACCGTAACCGATAGCGGTTATCGACGAAGGAAGTTTAACTTCTCTGAGCGAGGAGCAACCATAGAACATTTTATCGGGAATTTCCGTTATCGTAATCTTGCTCAAATCTATAGAAGTGAGTCTTGCACAACCCTCAAACGCGCTGCGGCCGATTTTAGTTACGCCCGCAGGTATACTGATTCTCTCGATATTCGTTCCCGCAAAAGAGTATACGCCTATGTACGACGTTCTCGCAGGTAAATCGATCTCTTTAAGCGCATAACAGTACGCAAACGGAGAATAAGACGCACTGAAATACTTTCCGTTCGACGACGCGTCGCCGATTTCCAAATCCGCCTCTCCCTCTTCGAACGTAATGGTGCTGAGTAAGCCGGAACCGTAAAACGCTTCGTATTCTATTTTTGTTACCGACTTAGGTATTACGAGTTCTTTAATATAAGTGTACTCGAATGCCCTCGTGCCGATTTTCGTTATACCGTCGGGAAGCTTAACCTCGGTGAGCGCGCTTGCCCATCCGAAAGCATCTGCGCCGATAGTAAGATCTACGCCGGCATGAGCGGCAAATATAATGCGTTTGACATTTTTATTGTTATAAAACGCTTTCGCCGCTACGTTTTTAACCGTTGCGGGAACATTGACGGTATTATTCTTGTCACCGCCGTTGCTGACGGGGCAATATAACAATTGGTCGGGTTTTCCTTCCGTATCGTTAGCGTAAAGAACGCCGTCTATTGTGGTATAGAATTTATTGCCTGTAGCTATAGTTAAATCGTTTATATTGTTACAACTTGTGAAAACTCCGCTTCCGAGATTTTTAAGCGTAGACGGCAATTCCACTTTTTCAAGCGCAGGACACATATTAAACGCGTCGTCGCCTATTTCCGTTATTCCCTCGGCTACCTTTATCGCCGTAAGCGAAGAACAAGAACCGAATGCCGCTTTGGGGATAACCGTCAACGCGATATCCTCCGCCATATTGACCTCGACAAGCGATTTACAGTTGTTGAATACTTTTTCTCCGAGCGATACAAGTCTCTGCGGCAAATCTATGGCAGTAATTCCGCTGAACGCAAACGCCCTGTCGCCTATCGTAAGCGGAGCGGCTCCGTCGGCAATAGTAACAGTCGTAAGCTTCGAGCATGAATAGAACGCTCCGAAGCCGATAGTCGTAACGGACGCGGGTATTATAACACTGTTTATCTGAGAACCGCTGAAAAGGTTATCGCCTATCACTTCGACGGTGTCCGGTATTGTTATGGTGCCTTTCGTGGCAGACGGACAATACAACATTCTCTTTACGTCCGCGCTGTAAACAACTCCGTTTGTCTGAACAAAAGATTTATTACCGTTTGCAATGGAAACCGTTTTAAGCTTACCGCCGAAAACGTTGGAAATCGCAAATTCGGGAACAAATTCGCCTATAGTAAGATTTTCAACGGAGAAATACCTGATTATTCCGTCGGTATGCGTAGTTCCGAAAGCCACGTCGTCGAATTTTACTTCGTTTATTCCCTGCTCGTTCTTCACTCCGACGCTCGTCAAAGTAACGTTCTTTACAGAGGACGAATTATGGAGAATATCGAACTCGACGCGATAGAGGTTTTCGGGAAGATTTAACGTTTCGAGTTTGTAACAAAGAGCGAACGCCCATTTACGTATGGTCAACGGAGCGTCGTCGCGCGTACCGCCGAAAACGACGTTTTCAAGTTTGGAACAACGCAAAAACGCAAATTCGCCGACTTCTTCTATATTGAACGTTATTTCCACTTCGGCAAGTTCCGTACACGAATTAAACGCGTTATTACCGATAACTTTAGCTGCGGGATCGGTTTTTACTTTACCGGTTCTACCCTTCGGACAATAAAGCAATTCGCTGCCGTCGGCACTGTAAACAATACCGTCTATCGATTTATAATTTACTTGTTTGCCGACGATTTCTACATTTTCGAGTTTCTTGCAACCTTCTAAAATGCTGCCGTTGAATTTTGTGTTTATCTGCAATTTATAAGGCGTAACGGCGGCGTCCTTCTGGGTATACTCGCCTTTGGCAAGTCTGCCGGGAAGTTTCAACGTGGTAAGATTAGCGCAATTTGCGAATGCGCCGTCTTCCACAACAAGTGCTGCGGGAGTTTCGCTTTCGTCTGCGACCGAGAACTCAACCTTTTCAAGCTCTGCACAGTTTTCGAACGCCTTTGCGCCGACTCTCGTCACCGTAGACGGGATTTCTATTTCCGTAACTCCGATATCGCTGAACGCATAAGCCGCTATCGCGGTTGTACCTTCCATTACCTTTATTTTACCGCTCTTTGCCAACGGAACAAGCGACAACGTTTTACCCGACGACTCCTCATCCAGCACATACAACACGCCGTCGAAAGAAGCCGTTTTTGCGGTATCGCCCGTTGCGTATACGTTTATCGCTTCAAGCACCGGGCAATCCGCAAATACGCTGGACTTAACGCCTGCCATCATACCTTTCGCAACGTCTACCGTATCGGGAATTTCAATAGACTGTAACCTTCTTGCACCCGCAAGCGAATCGATGGATTTTACGGGTTTGTTTTCATGAGTGGGTTCAACCCGAACCTTTGTTGCGTAAGCAATACCCTCGCCCTCGGTAACAATGTATCCCGCACCCGAATTATCGAGCGTATAATTTAATGTGGATACCCAATAAGCGTAAAGCGTGATATCGTTGTCCGTTCCCGTCCACAAACCTTTTCCGTAACCGTCGCCGTCGGTATATTGTCCGACTCCGTTAGGCTCGGCATACCAGCCGCCGAAAACCTTATCAAGCGACTTCGATACCGGTACGGGAAGTTTATATTCTTCTTTATAAGTAACCGTAACTTCGGTCACGTCGAGCGTGCCGCCGACAGAATCGAGTTTAACGGTATATTCAGCCGATGTGAAAGACGCGTAAAGGCGCATACCTCTCGACGCAGTATACGTTCCGTCGTATACGCGAGAAGCATTGTTGTTTCCGCCGTCGGGAACTTCATACCAGCCCGCAAACTCATAGCCGAGATTCTCGGCTTCGGGCAGCGCGACGTAATCTCCCGTGGCAACGTAACGAACATCGACGCATTCGCCGTTATTGTATAAACCTACTTCATACGATCTGACTTTGACACTCTTCGCACCTAATACGGAACTGCCGCTTAAATACTCTACCGATATGATGTTTTCACCCGCTTTATCGAATGTAACGTCGGCTTGAGTAATTCCTTCGGCAACCTCTATCGCCGTACCGTCGTTTACCTTCACAAGATAACCGTCGGCATCGAAAACGGGAGACCAACAAACCTTACCGTTCACATATTCCACATTTTCAATCGACGTATATCCGACAATCAGATCGTCGGAAAATTCGGAATTTCCGGATCCGCCGATTGCCGCAACGGACACCGTAGCATATCTGCCGGAACCGAAATCTTTAACGGTAAGCTCTCTCGTTTCGCCGCTTACGGTTTCTTCTTTTCCGTTTATCTTTAACAAATATGCGGTTGCCCCGTCAACCTTTTGCCATTTAAGGACGTTGCCGTTTACGGCAACCCCCGCGGGGGTCGCTAATTTATCCTTTTTATATGTCACAGTTGCCGCCGCAGGGCTGTTGTAACCCTTCGTTACAGGGTAAACTTCAAGCTCGTAATCACCCGCAGCATAACCTTTGAGCGAGAATTCGTTAACATTGCCAAGCTCGATTTTTTCGCCGTTGACAACAACAACATAACCGAGAGCGTTCTCAACTCCGCTCCATACGAGTTTTCCGTCTTTTACTTCTACAGCCGCTATCTTGTCAAGCGTTCTGTCATAATAAAACGCTTCCGACTGAGAAGAACCGTAACCTTTTGCCTGAGCAACGACGGTAACTTTGATTCCGCCTTCTTTCATATCGCAGCCCGATATATCGAAATACGTGCGTTTACCGTTATCGACGTTTGTATGTTTATGGCTTGCGTTGCCGCACTCTACGGTAACGAGGTATTTTTCGGCATTTTCAACAGCATTATAACTTACAACTCCGCCCTCGACAACCGTGATATTGGAAACTCTCGCAAGAGCTTTATTATTATAATATACAACAGTCGCCTTATCGCTGCCCGTCTTGCCGATTTCCACCTTATATTC
>JAJWOJ010000076.1 GCA_021635425.1 Clostridiales bacterium
GTAAATATCTTTAACCCCCGTAGCCGCCGCGGTACGGATTATCGTGCCGACGTTTCCGGGGTCGGAAACACGATCGAGCAAAATGCTCGTGCCTTGCGGTTTTTCGACGGAATATTCCTCTTTTTTAAGAACGCAGCAAACGCCTTGCGGCGCAACGCAGTCGCTTATTTTAGCCAAAACTTCCTCCGAAACGATAACCGTCTGAGGGAAATTTATTCCAAGCTCCGCAATGCCGCTTTCGGTGCCGATAAGATAACTTACGGGTTTTTGAAAAGCGAAAGCTTCGCGAACCATCTTGAAGCCCTCGACGAGATATTCACCTTTTTCGTCGCGGAATTTCTTGTCTTTAAGCGAACAAAGTTCCTTGACAAAGGGATTGGTTTTTGACGTTATCGTCGAATTATAATTCATCCGTCGGCTCGTCCTTATATAATAATTCGTCCTTATATAAAATATGGATATCTGCAATATGGATATCGGATATCTACCCGAAAAACGTCGGATAAACCGAGAAAAGCCGCAACGGGTTTATTCGTTACGGCTAAAATTCTTTTATCGATTATTTCGCAAGTTTAGCTTTTGCGGCTTCGGTTAAAGCCGTGAAGCCCGCAGCGTCGTTTACAGCCATATCCGCAAGAACCTTTCTGTTAAGGTTGATGTCCGCAAGTTTAAGACCGTGCATGAACGTGCTGTAAGACATACCGTTAAGACGGCATGCGGCGTTGATTCTCGCGATCCAGAGTTTGCGGAAATCTCTCTTCTTACGCTTTCTTCCTACGTAAGCATAAGAAAGGGACTTCATAACTGCCTGACGAGCTACTCTGTAAAGTTTGCTCTTTGCTCCAAAGTAACCTTTGGAAAGCTTCATTATTTTTCTACGCTTTTTAGCGGCGTTTACACCTCTTTTAATACGCATATCCTTTCGTCTCCTTTATTACGCTTTATAGGGGATAAGACCCTTAATGGTCTTTTCCTGAGTAGCCGAAACGTAAGTTCCGGTTCTGAGTCTTCTCTTTCTCTTGGTGGATTTTTTGCTAAGGATATGGCTCTTGTTCTGGCTGTATCTCTTAACCTTTCCCGTAGCGGTAATCTTAAAACGCTTTTTAGCACCGCTATGCGATTTCATTTTTGGCATGATCTATTCCTCCGTTTTATTTACTTATTTTAATTAGATTTCGAGGGGGCGAGAATCATCAAAATGTTTCTGCCTTCAAGGAGCGGCTTTTTCTCCATAACCGCAACGTCTTTGACAAGCTCGAAAAACCTGTTCATGACGTCTACGCCGAGTGCGGAGTGCGCGTTCTGTCTGCCTCTCATTCTTATTGAAACCTTAACTTTGTTCCCCGCAAGAAGGAACTTCTGGGTCTGACGGGCTTTTACGTTGAGGTCGCCCACGTCTATCGTCATCGACAACCACACTTCTTTAAGCTCGACCACTTTCTGATTCTTTTTGGCTTCTTTCTGCTTTTTGAGCATTTCGAACTTGTATTTGCCGTAATCCATTATTTTGCACACCGGCACGCCGCTGCCCGCGGCTATTTTTACAAGGTCGAGATCCTGCTCTTCGGCAAGCCTCAAAGCCTCGCGGGAACTCATAATCCCGAGCTGCGATCCGTCGCTTCCTATCAGACGGACTTCGCTGTCTCTGATATCTTCGTTGATCTGAATCTGATCTTTAATGGTAGTTTACCTCTTTCCCTCATTGATTCTCCGTTAAAAAAACGGGCTTGCAAAGCAAACCCGTACATGACATAACCGACATTATCCGCCCGAAAACGAATAAATAAGAAATTATGCGCCGCTTCAACATATCTTGCGGCGAGAAGGGTAACTTCTGCTTTGCCTAAAAATAATACCACATTTAATCGCCGTTGTCAAACGATTTTACGCTCTTTGACAAAATTTTTCATAAAACTTTTCATGAAATCGGGCTATTTCGTTTTATCCGATTTCGCGCCGCCGTCCGCGCCGTTTCTTATACATTATTATATATAAACTTTCAATTTGACGTAAAGCTTGCCTTTTTTGGACGTTCCGCCCTCGCCGATAAAAACGAATTTTCCGTTGCCGCGCACGGTAACGACATCGCCGCCGCTAAGCGACTTTTCGTTTTTTTCGCAGGGTTTTCCGTTTATCGCGACGAATCCGCTTTTAAATTTCGTAAGGCTTTCCTCTCTCGACATTCCGTAAAGACGGGAAATAACGGCGTCGGCGCGATTGGACGCCACGCTTATTTCCCTTTCTTCCGTTTTCGGGCGAACGTCTTCGGGGATTTCGTCCGCAATTTCGGCTTTGGCGGGGTTTCTCGAAACGCTTTTCGTTTCGTTGACGATAAGTTCTGCAATCGTGTCCGCCACAAAAATATACGCCGCGTTTTCCAAGACGATAATATCTCCCGTTTTGTTCCTGTCTATGCCGAGGCTTAAAACCGCGCCGAGAACGTCCCTGTGCGTAATCTCCGTGGCGAATTTACCCGCCGTGACGGTTATTTTAATGATTTTTATCGGGAATTCCTCGTCGTAACCGAGTTCTTCCTCGTTTCCGAACCGCGCCATAACCCTTTCGCAATTCTCGCTTCCGCCGAAAAATTTTACGTTGTTTTTTCCCGCAATCCTCTCCGCTTCGGCTTGCTTTGACGGGCTTAAAAAATCGGTAAAAGTAAATATTCCGCGATTTACGCTTCTCTCGTACAGTTCGTTTATTCTGTTTTCGAAATCGTCTGCCATACCTCAATCGTACCACTTTACGGAAATTCACGCAAGCGTTTGACATGCTTGTCCGAAAATATAACCGACGGTAAAGCAAATTTCGTTTCGCCGTCACACGGCGCGCTTTACTTTTTCGGATATATGTGATATAATTTGTCGTAAAAACTTTTTTCGTGAGGTGCGATATGAATACCGACGTTTTGATTATCGGCGCGGGTCCTGCGGGAATTTTCACCGCATTGGAACTTATCCGCAACGGTTATAAAGGCAAGATTACCATCGTCGAGAAAGGCTCGGCGATTGAGAAAAGAGTATGTCCCAAAAAGAAAACGGGACACTGCATGAGCTGCAAAAACTGCGCTATAACCACGGGTTTTTCGGGCGCGGGCGCGTTTTCGGACGGAAAGCTCTCCCTCTCGAGCTATGTCGGCGGGTCTCTTCCCGACCAGATAGGGCATGACCTCGTTCAGGAAACCATTTCTTACGTCGACAGAATTTATCTCGAATTCGGCGCAGACACAAAAATCGAAGGAATCGACCACCCCGAAGAAATTAAACAGATAAGAAGAAAGGCGATAAGCGCGGGGCTTAAACTCGTAGACTGCCCCATCCGCCACTTAGGCACCGAAAAGGCGCAGGACATTTATTACGCCATCGAGCAGTATCTTCTCCACAACGGCGTTGAAATGATTTTCAATACCGACTGCAAAAACGTTATCATCGAAGGTAACGTATGCAAAGGCGCAATCTTAAACGTTAAAGGAAAAGAAGAGGCTATTTCCGCGCAGAAAGTCATCATCGCCACGGGAAGACGCGGCGCGGAATGGCTCGAATCGATGTGTTCGGCACACGGAATCGAACATCAGCCGTCGACGGTCGATATCGGCGTAAGAGTGGAAGTGAGAAACGAAGTTATGGAAGAAGTCAACAAAGTATTGTACGAATCCAAGCTCATCGGCTATCCGGCTCCGTTCAGAAACAAGGTAAGAACTTTCTGTCAGAACCCCGGCGGTTACGTCGCGCAGGAAAATTACGACGACAACTTAGCCGTCGTCAACGGTCACTCGTTCAAGGACAAGAAATCGGATAACACCAACCTTTCCATCCTCTGCTCGCACAACTTCACTTATCCTTTCAACCAGCCCATCGAATACGCTAAAAAGATAGGCGAACTTACAAACATGCTCGCGAACGGACATATTCTCGTTCAGCGTTACGGCGATATTTTAGAAGGAAAACGCACGTGGGAAAAAGAGCTTTCTCAATCCAACGTAAAACCCACCCTCCCCGACGCGGTTGCGGGCGATATCACCGCCGCGATGCCTTACCGCACGTTGACGAACATTCTCCACTTCATCGAACAACTCGACGTGGTTGTTCCCGGGTTTGCAAGCCCCGAAACCCTTCTCTATTCGCCCGAACTTAAATTTTACTCCAACAAAATCAAAATGGACGACGATTTCAACACCAACATCGCAAATCTTCACTGTCTCGGCGATTCGTCGGGTTGGACGAGAGGGCTTATGATGGCTTCGGTTATGGGCGTTCTCATGGCAAGAAAACTTAAATTTTAAAAGCTTAAAATTAAATATTTAAAATTTCCCGTCCGCTTTTCGTAAAATCTGCGGACGGTTTTTTTGTGAAATTTTTCCATTACCCATTGATTTATATTTATAATATGTTATAATTGTACCGAGAGCGGACGTTCTTCGCCTCAAAAATTTCAGACAGATTCAAAAAACGGGAGGTAATCATGAAAAAAATATTATCTGCGATTCTATGCACCGCGATGCTCGCCGCGATATGTTTGTTTGCTACGGGTTGCAAACTTGAACCGTATAAGGTTACGCGCTGGTATCTCGACTCGTTTATCGACGAAGACGGATTTTTACATAAAGCGGGCTACGACTCCGCCGAACAGAGTTATTTGTTTTCGGACGACGTTCGTCTCGAATATCACAAGCGAAACACTTTTATACTTAATCTTTTCGATAAAGAACTGCAAGGAACCTACACCTACAAGATTTCAAAAGCAACGTCTTATACGACGCTTACTTTTTCCGACGGAACGACCGCTTCGGGAACAAACCACAGCCCCATTCTGGGCGACGAAAGCGCAACGCTGAGTTATAAGGGAGTAATATATTATTTCTGCACGTCGAACGATGAGAGCAGATTCGATTTCAGCCGCGAAACTTACAGCGAATTTGCGGAACCGATATACAAAGCTCTGCAAAACGGTTCTATCCAAATAGATTCGCTGCGCTTTTCAACAACTCTTGAAAAAGGAGAAATCACCCTTACGGACGGTAATTATATATTCACCGCGAAAAACGGAACAAGCGAAAATCTCTCCGCAGGCAGAAGAACGTTTACTTACGAAACCGTAACTTTCGGCAAAATCTCGCGCGGAGACAACACCCTTCGCGAAGGGCTGTGTTTTATGAACAAAACAACTTACAAAAAGCCCGAAACGGAAGATGACGTCGTCTACACCGATTACGCCGTATGGTATTATGCAGATAACTTCGCAGAAGCTTGCCCATGGGCGGCAGATATCAGAAAAGACGATATAATATCCGTAGACGCAGACTATGTCGGAATGAGAACCGAGGGATATTCTCTCACCGAAAAATGGAACAATGAAAACCCGAAAATCAACTTACTTGTAACGGCGTTAAACAGTTCGTTGGCATACTACAAACTGCCCGAAAACAAAGTCTATGAAGAAGAAAAAACCACTTACACCATAAAAAACGCCGCCGATTCTTACGCTTTGACTATCGCTTATGTGCGTTACGGAGATTATTGGCTCGAAACGATTTTAAAAGACGGCGAATATTACATGATAACCCGTAAAACAACGGAAAATATCCTGATAAGACAGTTCCCCGAAATAGGCGGAGATTATTTCTATAAAATTGACGGCGGCTCCGCTAAAGTTTATATCAAAGATGAAACAGGCTCTTCAAGCCGCTATAACGCAACTATCGGCGACCTTGTTTTCATAAAAGACAAGGAGTATATCGGAAGCGAGAAAAGCTCTGTCACACTGATAAAAGGCGACATATCTTTGAGGATTATCGATGAAAAAACATTTGTGTGGTCAAGACCGTATTACGACACGGCAGTTTACAGATTGGTCGGCGATTACGATTTTTCCGAAATCTTAGCCCTCGCTTAAAATATTCACGAGGGATATACTTAATAATACGCGGCGCGCTCGGAAACCGATAAGGTTTTCGGGCGCGTTTTATATCGATAATCGACTTATAGGCGCATATTTGCGACTTGATTGTGTTTGATTTTGCCGTTGGTCTGAATTGCTCTTTAACCTAAAAGAACGTCCATCGTCATCATCAGAATAAACCCTAGCACTGCTCCCGCGGCAAGTTTTATGCCGTCCTTTTCCCGCTTTGCGGTAAGCTCGGAAAAGACGACGAAAATCATCGCTCCCGCGGAAAAGGACATGAGGTACGGCAAAAGCCGCGACGCAACCGCAACCGCGATTACACCGAGCGCACCGCTCACGGGTTCAACCGCTCCGCTTAAAACGCCTTTGAAAAACGACTTTTTTCTTGAATAAATTTTCCTTGCGGGAAGAACGAGCGCCGCCCCTTCGGGGAAATTCTGCAAGCCTATGCCTATCGCGACCGACACGCCCGAAAGCGCGCTGCCCGTCATAACCATTCCGCTCCCGAGCGCAAACCCGACGGCAATGCCCTCGGGGATGTTATGCGCCGTCATCGCGAGAAACAATCTGTTAAAAGCCGCGTCCTCGTTTTCGGGAAAAACAAGCCCGACTATAAGAATAAACAGTCCGCCCGCGGCGATGCCCGCACCGACTTTCAGCGCAGCATATTCTCCCGCGCTTTCCAAAGCCGGCAGAACGAGCGACCACACGGAAGCGGCTATCATTATCCCGCCCGACAATCCGTTAAGATACGGAAGCCAATCGGAATACTTCTTTTCGGGAATAAAACACGCCGCAAGCGCACCCGAAACGGTCATCGCAAAAATAAAAAACAAACTGAAAACTATTGCGGCGAAATTACCCATAACTCTCCTCTTTCGTATGTCATAATAACTCTTTATTACAACATATGCCGAGGATAAAATTTAAGTTACTTTTCTTTTGTTACTTTCGTATCTTTGCCGAGTCCGCGTTTAAAATGCCGCTCGAATAGGTGTACACGTTGCTTTCCCTGTCGATTTCGTCCTCTATGGCGCATTCGGTCGATTCAAGAAGAAGTTCGCAGAATTTTTCCGTAGAATCGACGAACAGATAATAGGCAAGCGACCCGGGGACGGAATTTATCTCGTTGACGTAAATTTTCTCGCCGCAAAGAAGAAAATCTATTCTTACCGCGCCCGTAAAATCGAGCTTGCGATAAACGTAAGACGTGATGTCCTTGATTCTCCGCGAAATTTTTTCGTCAATCGCCGCGGGGAAAACGCTTTGAGTTTTGCCCGAATACTTATCGGCAAAACTCAGAATATCGCCGCTCAGCTTCGGCTCTTCGCATTCGGAAACGAGATATTTTTCGCCGATTTTAATGCACGCGCAGTTTATTTCGCGGAAATCGGTCAGTGCTTTTTCGGCAATCACTTTATCGTCGTACAAAAAAGCCTTGTCGAGGGCGCGCCAAAACGAAGTTTTATCCTTCGCGACGCTTATCCCGATACTGCTGCCGAGGTTGGCGGGCTTTATTATCACGGGAAACCCGAGAGTTTTGGAAACATATTTCGCCGCAAGATCGCGCTTTTTTATGTAGTTGGTTCTATTAAGCTTCACATACGGAAGGCAATCAACGCCGATTCCTTTAAGCGCAAGTTTAGTGAAATACTTATCCATCGCCACGCTCGACGGGAAAAGCCCGGGGGACGCGAACGCGATTTTGCTCAGCCTCATAACACCCGCAAGCGTTCCGTCCTCGCCGTTCACGCCGTGCATGCAGTTGATTGCGGCGTCTGCCTTGCAAATTGTTTTCAGCCTGCCGTGCTTCACCGCATATAAAGTGTTATCTCCGGGCAGAACGGTAACCTCGCAGACAGTTTTGAGATCGCGGGTTTTGTACCAGGAAAGGTCTTTGAGGCTTTCGCCTGTATGCCATCGTCCTTCAGTATCCGCGTAAATCGGGAAAACGCGCGCTTTTGCCGAAAGACAATTCGCCGTCATAACGCCCGTAATAACCGAAACTTCGTGTTCGCAGGAAACCCCGCCGAAAAATACAAGAATGTTTTTCATTTCAATCCCTCTTAAAATATTCGCATAGTCGGTTAAGCTCCGTCAACCGATTTAAACCCCGTATCTGTCGGGAACGTCGTTTAAAAAAAGCACAACGTCGCCCTTTTTTATCTTTTCGTAAAGAATCTTTTTCGCTCCCTCGATATCTTTAACGGCAACAAACCCGACGTTGTCGTTCACGCCTTCGAAAATCCCGTCCGAGTTTTTTCCGACGGCGATTATCTCGTCCGCCGCTCCCGATAAAACC
>JAJWOJ010000524.1 GCA_021635425.1 Clostridiales bacterium
TTAAAACATAAAAGTGCGCCTATAAGTCGATTAACATGTAAAATATCAGGTTATCGGATTGAATTTTAATTTTAAATATTGAGTTATCGGGCTAATTTTTTGACTTCAATGCGCGGCGAACGCGGTTTATGTGGCGGGCGAAACTGCCTTCCGAGAGCAGCCTTGCTACGACGAGTTGTTCTAAGGCAGGTACGGTGCAGGAATATAAGCCGAATTTTTCGGCGTAAATCTTTGAGAGGCTTTCGGGTAGGATCATATACGCTAAACGTAAGGATGGGAAAATCGTTTCCGAAAAAGTATTTACATATATAACGTTGTCGTCCACGGAAAGCCCGAAAAGGGTTTCGGTGAGGTTCGCAGATAACGAAAATTCCGACTTATAGTCGTCCTCAACGATAAATGCGTTGTTTTCCTTTGCCCGTGCGAGGTATTCCGCGCGTTTGGAGGCGGAGGCGGTTATGCCGCTCGGAAAACTTCGGTACGGCGTGACGTGCAGAACGTCGGCATGCGTGCGGGCGAGTTCTTCCGACAAAATCCCGTCCGAGCCGAGCCGTAATTTTTCGATTTTTTCGCCGTGTGCGGCATAAACCTGTTCGATTCGTCCGTAGGAAGGAGTTTCCACGGCGAAAACTTTATCTGCGCCGATAAGCCCCGCGATTATGCCGTAAAGGTATTCCGCGCCCGCGCCGACCACTATATTGTTTTCGTTTGCGGAGATGTTTCTGCTCGTTTTGAGGTAGTTTTTTATTGCATGTTTAAGCTCTTTTGCTCCGCTCCCGTCCGTTTTTTCGGTTATAGCATTGCCGTAATCGTTCAAAACGGCTCTTACGGCGCGCGCATAAACGGAGAAGGGGAAAGTCTCTTTTTTTTGCGTGTGATTTTGCGTGCGGTTTTGTTGAACGGGGAGATGAGAGTATTCTTTTTCGGCAATTAAGTTGCCGGGGCGGTAGCAGGAATAAAATCCGCTTTTGTTTTTCGCGCGGATGTAGCCCTCGCTTTCCAGAAGTCCGTAAGAATGTTCTATCGTAATCACGCTCGCGCCGAAAAGTTCCGCCGCCGTCCGTTTGGACGGAAGTTTCTGCCCGTATGCGATGCTGCCTTCGGTTAAATCGTCCCGAAGTTTTTTGTAAATCTCTTCGTATTTTTTCATTTTTGCCCCGAACAATTTAAAATCAACCAAATCTGACCTTATAAAAAATACTCAAAGTGGTTATTTTAATCATATCATATCTGCCGTATCATAGCAACATCAAGTTTGAGCGGGCTCCAAACTGACGGGCCTGCGGCAAGGAGAAAAGCTATGACAAGAAATTCTGATCGGACA
>JAJWOJ010000077.1 GCA_021635425.1 Clostridiales bacterium
GTACGACCGTGAACGCGGGTTTAGGCGTTTTTGCCGCCGTTATAACCGCCGCCGTAAGCGCAAACGCCGACGAAAGCAAAGAGAGATATTTGCCCGCGCCGTTCATTTCCCGTTTTCCGGAAACAGCCGCGTACAAACCGACCCCGACGCCCGCCGCCGAAAGGACGAAATATGCGGAAGCGGTAACCGCTTTCGCAAACGCCCCGACGGATAAATCGGCTTCGGAAATCAAGAGCGCGAAGTAAACGCCCGCCGCGACGAACGCGATTTTATAATCGATTTTCCCCGAAGGCTCTCTTTTACGAAGGGCGAATCTCACCGCGAAAAGCGCGACCGAATAACAAAGCAGGAAAATCGGAACGATCATAGACATCATGCTTCCTTTAAGGAAAAACATGATAAGCCCCGACGCAATCGCCACACCGAAAGCCGTAAGCCACAACCCGTCTACAGGCGCGCTTTTACCGCTTTTCGCCGCCATAACCACTGTAAACGCGACGAGCAAAGCGGCTCCCGCCGCAAAATACGTCACGAATTTTTCCCATGACGAGGAAGCGACAAGCCCCGCCGAAACCGAAAGCCCTGAAAAAAGAGCGATAAGTATCGTTATAATTCCGCCGACGATAAGAACGGGTTTTTTGCACGAGTCTTTAATAAATACGACCGCCTCGTTTTCCGTTCTGCGTTTTAAAATCGCTTTAAAATCGTCGTTTTCAACGCGGAATTCGCCTTCGGGTTTATCCTCGTCGTAATCCCACACGACGATTTCGGGCTTCGAGGTTATGCGCCCCGCCTGATTTTTTTCGCCGGCTTTAACGCATTCCTTCACGGCGCACTTCTTCTTTTTATCGTGAGTCGTCACCGCGCCGACGATTTTCGATTCGCCGAAAATTCCGCCCGCCTCGCTTAAGGTGACGAGAGAATATTTATCGCCGAAAATATGTCTGTACGCAAGCGAAACCCTATTCGTAAAGTCGGAATCGGGAGATTTCGCATAGCACTCCCTCAAGCCTTCGGATATCGAACCTTTAAGCGACTTCATCTCGATTTTGCACTTGTCCACGGCTCTATCGATTTCGGATATTTTCGCGTTGAGCTGATAAATGGCAAGATCGAACTCGTTGCCGCGCCCGTTTTTCTTACGATAAACGGCGGCTTCGTCCGATAATCTGCCTTTCTCGCCGTTTTTTCTGCGCACAAAATCCGTAAGGAAATCGAAACGCTTCATCTTTCTTACCGTATCCGAAAAAAGTTGTCTGATATCCATAAAACCCTCCCGAAAAATTAAATTCGGCACGCCGCTTTTAAACCTTATGCCGCCAAGGCAACAAACCGCCAGTTTAGTCTTATTCTTATTTTAGCATTTTTTTATTTGTTTGTAAAGAAAGAACTAACGTATAAATAGGGAAAAAGCGTGAAAAAAATTCCCTCACCCGATCCGAGCGAGGGAAAAACCTTTAAATACCGACGATTTTAGTTGTTTTTGATTATTTCGCCGACGTAATCCGCGATTATTGCCGCGGCTTTCGTCGTTCCTATGCGGGTATTGACGACAAGGTCGTAATTATCGACGTCGCCCCACTTCACGTCCGCATACTTTTTATAATACGCCGCGCGGGCTTTGTCGTTTTTCTTTATGAGTTTTTCGGCTTCCGCGGGAGTTATCGAATAACCTTTGGAAACCCTATCTATTCTCTGAGCCATAGGCGCGCAGATGAAAACTCTTATTACGTTTTCGTAATCTTTAAGCACCGTCTGAGCGCAACGCCCGACAAACACGCACGAACCCTGCTCGGCGAGTTTTTTAATTACGTTGGACTGCCCTATAAACACTTTGTCGTACAGCGAGAGCGACTCTCCGCCTAAAAAGCTCGTATACCAAAAAGCGTTGGTGGCTTTGTCTTCTGCGGACAAAATCACGTGCTTATCGAAGCCGGTAACGACCGAGGTCATTTCCGCAAGCGTTTTGTCGTAACACTTAACGCCGAGCCTGGTTGCGAGTTTGGAAGCCGTTTCCGCGCCGCCCGAGCCGAATTGTCTGCTTACCGCGATATAAAATCTGTTTGTTCCTTCCATCGTTATTCTCCTGTATACTTTTTAGCCGATTATAATTTTAATACCTTTACGCCGATTTGTCAATAGCAAACGAAAAATTTTCAGATTATTTTTTTTCGTTTTTTCCGTCGCCCGCGCCGCCGTTTTTCGTACCGCTAACGATTTCCGCCGTATGCGGTTTGGATTTTACCACTTTCACGATAAAAACTATGAGCATTATTATGGCAATCGCAAACAATACGTATATAATTACGTCGACATACTTACCGAAAAGCATGGTCATAAGCGTTATTATCGCGCCCGCGACGAGATTTCCGCCCGCGATCGGAAGTACCGACTCTCTGAATTTAAGCCCGAGGAAAACGGCTATCGCCGTTCCCGTCCACACCCCCGTAACGGGAAAGGGAACCGCAACGAACACGAAAATGCTGAGCATCATTATTTTTCTCGCCTCTTTTTCCGCCGAACCGTCTGTTTTTTTTGCGATTTCCGCCGCCTTATCCTTAAAAATCTGTTCGATTTTCTCTATAAGCCTTCTGATGAACTTGATTTTTTTAAGAAGATTGAAAATCGGTATAAGAATGAAAAATTCCGCAACCGAAACGATCGTCGAACCGAGATACGCTATCCCCGCCGTAGCCCACAAATTCAAACCGAAAAGCCCCGTGCCTATCGGAATCGCCCCTTTAAGTTCGATAAGCGGAAACATCGACACGAACAGCGTCGCTACGATTTTATTTCCGCCGAAAAGATTAAGCAAAAAATTACCTAAAGCTTCCGTCATGATTCTGCTCCCTGAAACGCTTGCATTTTACTTTAATTTGTAATATTATATCAAAGTAAATAAAAATTGTCAATCGGAGCGATATATGGAACTGCAAAAATTACTTTCCAAGGCAAGAAGAGCCGCGGAGGACTACAACATGATCGAAGAAGGCGACAAAATCGCCGTCGGGCTTTCGGGCGGAAAAGACAGCGTCACGCTTTTGCAAATCTTAGCGACGATGAGGCGGTTTTATCCTAAAAAATACGAAGTCGTCGCGATATCGGTAGATATGGGGCTCGGACTTGACGAAAAAGAAGTGGAAGCCGTTAAAGAGCTTTGCAAAAAACTCGACGTGGAATATATCGTCGAACCGACGCACATCGGCGAAATCGTTTTCGATATAAGGAAGGAAGCAAACCCATGCAGCCTTTGCGCGAACATGCGCCGCGGCGCGCTCAACAACACCGCCGTTAAACACGGCTGCAACAAGGTGGCTCTCGGGCATCACGCCGACGACCTTATCGAAACGCTGTTTTTGTCGCTCTTTTACGAAAGCAGGCTTTCCACCTTTTCGCCCGTAACAAAACTCGAACGGAAAAACATCACGGTTATCCGCCCTATGATATATATACGCGAAAAGGAGATCGCGGCGTTCGCTAAAGACAAGCCGATTATTCACAACCCCTGCCCCGCAAACAAACACACGAAGAGACAATACGTAAAAGATCTTCTGAAGTCTCTCGAAAAAGACAACAAGAAAATAAAAGAAAACGTCCTCGGCGCGATAACCCACCCCGAAAGAAACGGGCTTTTCGATTGTAGCCGCAAGTGATTGTGTTTGAACCCGCCAAAACGCCGATATTTACGCGCTTTATGCCGAATTCGCCTTCGCCCGTACAGCGAGTACGAACAAAGTCGCCTTCGACAGAAATCATCGAAAATAGCGACGTTTTGGTTGCCTGCAAGTATTGCGGCGCGTTTTTAGGCTAAGACGCGGCGCGCAAACGGCATAATACACCCGTATATGACGGTTGCGGAACAAAGTATTAGTCTGAAAACACGCCGCAAGACCGAGTTTAAACGCAATCACTTGCGGCTAAAGAAAAAAGAGGAAGAATAAATCACAAAAAACCGCCTATAAGTCGATTATCGCGGCAAATCGAAGCCGCAACGAAATTCGGTTTCCCTGCGTTTTATAAATAGTTTTATAAATATGAATATGAAAAAAGAAAAAAGAAAAAGTAAATTCGGAATATTGCTCGAACTGCTTCTCGTCTCGCTTAAAACAGGGCTGTTCTCCTTCGGCGGAGGGTATGCCATGATCGCGCTTTTAAGAAACGAATTCGTCGAAAAGAGAAACTGGATAGAAAAAGACGAGTTTACCGACATGATCGCGATTGCCGAATCGACCCCGGGACCTATCGCGATAAACTGCTCGACGTACGCGGGTTATAAGCGATGCGGAGTTTCGGGTTCTATAGTTGCGACGCTCGGCGTTACTCTGCCGTCGTTTATCGTAATTTATATCGTTTCGCTTTTTTTCGACGCGTTTTTAAGCTTTAAATACGTCGCGCTCGCCTTCAAAGGCATACGAGTGTGCGTAACCTTTCTCATCCTCTCGGCGGGATTGAAAATGCTTATCGCTTCGCCGAAAACGGCGTTTAACCTCATCGTCTTCACGCTCACGGCAGCCGCGGTTGTCACGCTATCCCTTCTCGGAATAAGTTTTTCATCCGTATTTCTCATTCTTTTCAGTGCGCTCGTAGGTTTACTCTGCTATCTTATAAAGTCGTTTAAAACGGATAAGGACGGTGAAAAATCATGATTTACCTTCAACTTTTCCTTAATTTCCTTAAAATAGGCGCGTTATCGTTCGGCGGCGGCTACGGAATGATAGCGGTAGTGAAAGAAACGGTAATTTCGAACGCCTGGCTTACCGAAACGGAATTTCTCGATTTCGTCGCCGTTGCGGAATCCACCCCGGGACCTCTCGCCGTCAACATGGCTACCTTCGTCGGCTCGTCTCAAGGGGGATTTTTAGGAGCATTGACGGCAACGCTCGGCGTAATTCTCCCGTCTTTCGTCATAATTTTACTGATTGCGGCAATAATCAACAATCTTTTGAAATTCGCGGGCGTGCAAGCCGCGCTCGACGGAATCCGCCCCGCGATTACGGCGCTGATTTTCGCAACGGCAATCACGATGATTTTAAGCGTGATTTTCGGAATAACCAAAGCGGGCGACGCCGTGCATTTCGATTTTAAAGGCTTGACTCTTTTTGCAACGCTTGCTATAATAACCGCAGGATACAAAAAAATAGCGAAAAAATCGATTTCGCCAATACTTCTGATAATTTTTTCCGCGATATACGGAATAATCGTTTACTCCTGAAAAGAATTTACGGAAAGACGAGGTTATAAAATGTCATTCGGATTTAAACTGAAAAAGTTTTTCAATTCATACAGAATCATTTTTTTAGGATTTCTCGGCGTAATTATAACGGGAAGTCTGCTTCTGCTCCTTCCGATCTCATCCGCAGACGGAAAGCCGAAAAATTATATCGATTGTCTGTTCACGAGCATTTCGTGCGTATGCGTTACAGGGCTTGTAACCTTAAACACCGCCACGACCTGGTCGCTTTTCGGGCAATTCGTTCTTCTTCTGCTCATTCAGACGGGCGGACTCGGGGTCATCACGGTGACGATGATTTTTTCGGTCGCGCTCGGGAAAAGAATAGGTCTGTCGGGGCGAAGCATAATGCAGGATTCCGTTTCGGCACTGGAAATAAAAGGAATCGTAAAGTTCGCAAAATTCATCGTTTTCGGCGTGCTTATATTCGAAGCCGCGGGCGCGGTTGCCATGATGCCCGTATTTATCCGCGATTTCGGAGCGTTAAAAGGCATATGGTATTCGGTTTTTCACTCCGTTTCGGCGTTCTGCAATGCGGGTTTCGATCTTTTAGGCTACGAAACGCCCTTTGTTTCTCTCGCCGCTTATAAGGCTAACCCCGTGATAAATATTGCGATCATGCTTCTCATCTTCATCGGCGGGCTTGGATTCCTCACCTGGGCAGACGTCAAAAAAAATCGTTTCAGATTCAAAAAATACCGCACGCAAAGCAAGATTATTCTCGTTTCGTCGCTCGCGCTTGTTTTCGTCCCCGCGATATACTTCTTTATATTCGAGTTCGGAGACCTGCCGCTCGGCGAAAGAGTTTTAACTTCTCTCTTTCAATCCGTAACGCCGAGAACGGCGGGATTCAACACCGCGGATCTTACGGAAATGTCCGACACGGGCATTGCGATAATGACGGGGCTGATGCTTGTCGGCGGCGCGCCGGGGTCTACTGCTGGAGGCATGAAAATAACGACGTTCGCCGTGGTTATCATAACGTCGATGTCAGTTTTCAGAAGACGGGGCGAGGCTTCCGCATTCAAAAGAAGAATCGCCGAAGAGACGATAAAACAAGCCGTCGCGGTATTCTTTTTGTATATCGTATTTTTCCTCATCGGCGGAATGTCGATCGCATCGATAGAAAAACTGCCCCTTCTGACGTGTCTTTTCGAATCGGCTTCGGCAATCGCGACCGTCGGGCTTACGCTCGGAATAACCCCCTCGCTTTGCGTCGCTTCGAAAATAATACTCATGCTTATGATGTTCTTCGGAAGAATAGGCGTTCTCACCCTCGTCTACGCAACGACTTCGGGAATTAAATACGACGAACGCCACCCGATAGACAAAATTTCTATCGGATAAAACCTGTATACAAATTCAAATTTATTGTGATAATCGGCTTATAGCCGCACATAAAGGAGTTAATGACATGAAATCGATATTACTTATAGGTCTCGGCAGATTCGGGCGGAACACGGCAAAAAAACTGAGCGAAACGGGCGTTGACGTTTTGGCAGTAGACAAAAACGAAGACAACGTAAACAAAACGCTCGAATACGTTTCGCTCGCGCAGATAGGCGACAGCACCAATTCCGACTTTTTAAAATCGCTCGGAATAAGAAATTTCGACGTGTGCATCGTTGCTATCGGCGACGATTTTCAGAGTTCGCTCGAAACGACTTCCCTTTTAAAAGAACTCGGCGCAAATCACGTCGTGTCGAGAGCCTCTTCCGAACGTCAGGCGAAACTGCTCCTTAAAATCGGCGCGGACGAAATCGTTTATCCCGAAAAACAGCTCGCCGACTGGACTGCCATCCGTTACGGCTCGAACAATATTTTCAATTATATAGAGCTTACGCCCGAGTATTCCATTTACGAAACGGCAATCCCCGCCGACTGGCTCGGAAAAAGCATTTTAGACCTTGACGCAAGAAAAAAATATGCCGTAAACATTCTCGCAACGAAGGAAAACGGAAAAATAAACCCTATAGTTATGCCCTCCACCGTTCTTACCCGCGATATGACCCTTCTCGTTTTAGGCGCATACAAAAACGTAAAAAAGTGTTTTAAAATTTAGTTTTTCTACGCCCGACATACGCCCGACATCGTTTGCCTTTCTGCCGGAATGCAATCATTTGCGGCTTTCGAGCTGAGCTTTAAGCTTCGCGTTTTCGGCGCGGCAAGCATTCAGCTCGTGTTTTAAAAGCGTGTTTTCGATGCGAACGCGGCTTGCGATCCTGTCGTAAAAATCGTTTATTTCCTTTTTAAGATCGCCTAAAATCTCGTCTCGGGCGGGCGGCTTCGGATACGGGTCGTAACATTTACCCACCTCGGAAATAATTTCTTTGCGCAACCTTTCAACGCGCGGCTTGTCCCGCTTTAACGTGTTGCGGTATTTGTTTTGATTGCGCAATGCTTCCTTCTCCCCATCGGAGATTTCGCTTATCGCGCGCCTTACGGACTTGCCGAACGTAACGCCCGTAAGCACTTTTTTAACGAGCGCGTCCGTTTCGCATTCGTTAAAAGCAACGATTTTGTTTACTTTTAGTCCCCGAAAAATCTCCGGGGGCTTTTTTTCATCGCGTTTTGCGCCGATTATATCTTTTATGTCTTTAGCCCCGTCTTCACGCGATAAATTTTCGTTCGGTTCGCGGTTTTCGTTAAGCTCCGCACTTTCGTTAAGCCATGCGGTTTTCATCGCGTCATAGTAGGCGTTTCTCACGCTTCCCGAAGCTTTTCCGCTCTTTTCCGCAAAAAACCTGAACACCGAGCTAAGGCTTGCGCCCGTCTCTTTCGCCCGTTTCACCTCTTTGACGAGTTCTTCGATATCAGTTCTTTTAAATTTATTCATGTCAACCTCTCCCGATTCAGCCGAAAAACGGCTTGTATTCTCATTGTTGACAAGGTTACAAATTAAAATACATATTATTTTAAAAAAATAATAAAATATAATATGT
>JAJWOJ010000078.1 GCA_021635425.1 Clostridiales bacterium
GGCATGTTGTAACACTCTATTTTATCGCCTATACCGTTATACTCCGCCGTTTTTTCCGCCAAAGAATGCAGGCTTTTCTGAAGCTCGAACAAGCAAACCTTTTTAACGCCCCTGTGAAGCGCGAAAAAATGAATGCCCACGATACCCGACCCCGAACAGAAATCCGCAACGACGTCGTTTTTTTTAAACGACGCGAATTTCGACAAAAGGACGGAATCGCTCGAAAAGCGATAGAGCGTTTTATCCTGTATTATTTTAAGCCCGTCGATAAGAAGATCTTCGAGCGTTTCGTTTTCGTTGAATTCCATAAATTTTAAAAACAAACAGCGTTATCCGCTAAAACCACGTTATGAAAAAGGCCGTCGCTATTATATTAGCGACAGCCGCTTTCTTTTTGTTGATTACTCTTCAACGGGCGCGCCTACGGGGCAAGTGTCCGCACAAGATCCGCAACCGATGCAGGTATCGGCATCGATAACGTACTGAGTTTCTCCCTGCGAAATAGCCGCAACGGGACAATTTTCGGCGCATGCTCCGCACATAATGCACGCGTCTGTAATTTTGTAAGCCATAGTGTTAACCTCCGTTTGTTTTTATATTTAAATATTGCGTTACCACCCGCAACATTTATATTATATCATAAATAATTGATTTTGTATATACTTTTTATATAAAAATCAGTAGAATATTTCCGAATAAATCTGATAAAGAACAGCAAAATCAGTCTAAAAGGTCTTTGATTTCCTTGAGTTCTTCCTGAGAAGCCTGGTCGGCGTCCTCGATTTTGTTCGCCTTTTTAACCTTTATAGCGTCGAGCGGATAGTCCTTATAAACAAAACTTCCGTCTTCGTTGGCGGTTTTAACCTTTACGATGAGTTTGAGCATGTTGTTGGAAACAACCGTAGCTTTTCCGTCGGGCGTGATAACTTCGCTTCCCACCTTCGGCATGCGCTTGAAAGTTTCGCTGTAATGCTCGTTTTCATATTCGAGACAACACATAAGCCTGCCGCAAAGCCCGCTGATTTTGGCGGGATTGAGCGAAAGCCCTTGTGTTTTAGCCATTTTTATGGTAACTTTTCTGAAATCGGGCATACAGCTTGCGCAGCAACAAACTCTGCCGCACGGAGCTATTCCTCCCAGAATTCTCGTTTCGTCTCTGATACCGACCTGACGAAGCTCTATCCTTAAATGAAACGCCGTGGCAAGATCTTTTACGAGGTCTCTGAAATCGATTCTTCCCGCCGCGGTGAAATAAAACACCACTTTTCCGCCTTCAAACGAAAATTCGGCGTCGATAAGCTTCATCTTAAGCCCTCTTTGGGCAATCTTTTCCGCCGCAAGCTTCATAGCCGCGGGGATTTTTTCCTCGTTTTTTGAAACCCTGGCTTCATCCTCGGGCGTGGCGCGCCTTAAAATCGGCTTTAAGGGCTGAACTATTTTCTCTTCGGGAACGTCTTTAGGTTCTGAAACCACCTTTCCGTATTCGATGCCGCGGGCGGTTTCGACAATCGTTCCTTCTCCCTTTTTCAATTTCATTTTACACGGGTTGAAGTAATAAACCTTACCCGAATTTTTGAATTTTATGCCTACAACTTCTGCCATTTATATTTTTCTCCTAAAATCGAGAGTAAGATTTCGTCCGCAACCATAACCGAATTTGCATTGAAATATACGGCTTTCTCCTTCTCCGAAAGCATGTCCTCTATCGCAAGAAGCGCGCCGACGGTGTAACCGTTCTCCGTCGCCCTGCCCATATCATGAACGAGAAGCCGCGCGACCTCGTTTTTTAAAACCGCAATCAGATCCTTTACGTTGTCTTTGTTTATTCTGCACGAATATTTCGCAACTTCCTTCGAGGATCGCATGGAAAATAAAATTTCTTCCGCAAGCTTTTCGAGTTTTTCCGTGCCGTCGTCGAGATAAATTTTAATAACCGTACCCGGTTTTCCGCCGCCGAACGCGATTGCGGAATCAAGTTTTCGGCTGTCTTTATATTCGCCGATCAACGCGCGCCTTATCTCTCCGTCCGAAAAAGGAGGAATATCAAGGCGTTTCACTCTCGATTTAACCGTCGGAAGCAACGTGTAATCGGACGCCGCGCCGATAAGGATACATACGTTTTCGGGCGGTTCTTCCAACGTTTTCAAAATCTTGTTCTGCGCTTCCGCCGTCATGTTTTCCGCTCCGCACAAAACGAACATTCTCGTATCGTTTTCAAGCGGTTTGATTATCGTTTTGGAAACGAGATCGTCAATATCGGCGGTTTTGATTTTATCGCCCTCTTTCGGATAAAAATCGCAATCAGCGTAAGCTTCCCGATCTATAAGTCTGCACGGGCGGCACTCGCCGCAAGCCGTACCGTTTTCGCACATGATGAGAGAAGCGAAAAGCTTGAGATAATCTTTAAGCATCAACGAATCGGGACACACGATTAAATACGCGTGGCTGAGTTCGCCCCGCCTTTTGTCTCCCGAAACGATTTTATATGCGTTTGAATTTTTGATAAGCTTTTCGGCTATGTTTCTCACTTTACGATATTTCTCTCTTTTAAAACTCTGATGACGTCCGCAAAAACTTTTTCGACGGTTTGTTCCGCGTTTATGCGAACTATCCTTTCGGGATATTCGGTCGCCTGCCTTAAATACCCCTCGTATACTTTTTTATGAAACGAAAGACCGCTCTGCTCCATTCTGTCGTTCTTATCCGCGCCGCCTTTTCTTTCAAACGCCCTTTCGGGGGTAATGTCGAAAAACAACGTTACGTCGGGCATGCGATTTTTTATCGCGAAGGAATTTATATCGTCGATAAACTCTTTTCCGAGTCCTCTTCCGTAACCCTGATAGGCGACCGACGAATCGATATATCTGTCGCAGACGACGATTTTCCCGCTTTCCGCCGCGGGAATGATAAGTTCGCTGACAAGCTGCGCTCTCGCCGCGGCGTATAAAAGAGCTTCCGTTTCGGGCGTTTCTTCCTTGTTGCCGCCGTCTAAAATAATCTCGCGGATTTTTTCGGAAATCTTCGTGCCGCCGGGTTCTCTCGTAAACACGCAATCGTAACCGTTTTCGTTGAGATAATCGGTTAAAAGCGCGAGTTGAGTGGATTTCCCGGAACCGTCCCCGCCCTCTAAGGAGATGAACGCTCCGCGTATGTTATTATTTGCCGTAACGTTACGCATTTTCGGTAAAAGTCCTTATAATTCTTTCTATAACGGCAAGCGATTCGAACTGAAGATCATACTGATCATTCCCGTAATTGAACACCGACAAAACCAGACCTTCGCTGAAATTCTGCACGGTCGTTTCGCCCGTTTCTTCCGATTTGACGTTTTCGTAATACCAGAAATATTCGGAAAGTTTCTTTGCTTCGGGATTTTTCGATAAACCGTATTTATTCATTTTATCGAGGTCGATTCCGTAAGGAACGTGCTGTTTCCCGTAATTTTCGCCGACGTTGTAATCGGCATACCACATCACGTCCGCCCCGTCTTCCTCAGCGGTTTTTAAAAACGATTTAACGCTTTCATACGTTTCCGATAAGGTTTTCAAACGTTCGATTTCGAGCTTTACGCCCTCTTTTTTCTGCTCTGCCGTTCTGAACGTTTTGCGATAGTTGGAGGCTTCTTTCATCCTCACTTCCAAAAAGTATTTTTCAACGGTTTTCTCGTCGATTTTTCCGTTTACCGTGAATTTATCGAGATAAGCTCCCGCACTGTCTAAATACTCGGAAAAATTTACTATATAGCCGTTGTTTACTATCGCCTGAGCTTCGTCGTTTATCTTCTTCTTTTCGTTTCCGTCTTCATCGGTTTCGGGCTTGCCGTCGCTCGTCAAAACGGTCGTTTTCTTACCGTTGAAGAGCATTACGTCGCCCTCTTTCGTCGCGGCTTTAAGAGAAAGCATATAAAGCGCGGAATAATTTCCCGCCGCCGTAACGTTTGTGGCGTTTAAATCCAGCACGTCGTAAGAAAGCTTGTTTTTCTCTTTAAGGTCGGAAAGCATCCGCCCCGCAAAACCGCTGTCTTTTGAATAAATTTCGCCGAAGGTGACGAAATAAAACTGCTCGCCGACGGTCGCCCTCGTAGCGCAGGTGGTAAAAAGAAGCACCCACACCATAACGGCGGCGACTATCGCAAGAATTATCTTGATAAAATCGTAACTTAAAAGATGTGAAAATCTGCCTTTGGTTATTTTTATATCCATTTCGTTGAGTGATGCCGATACGAAACAACCCCGATTGAGGTTCCCGCGGCATAGTTTATTCTACTATCGCAAGTATTTTGACTTTATAAGTACATTTCGGAGCCTTAACGGTAACCGTTTCGCCCACTTTGGCACCTACAAGCGCGTTCCCTAAGGGAGATTCGTTTGAAATTCTCAATGCGTTGATATCCGCTTCGGTCGTTCCCACGATTTCGTAAGTGACTTCCTCGTTCATATCGACGTCTAAAATTTTAACTTTGTTGCCGACGTTGACAACGCCGTGTCCGCCGTCGTTCTTTATGATTTCCGCAACTTTGAGCTTGGCTTCGATTTCGACTATTTCGCCTTCGATTCTTGCCTGCTCGTTTTTAGCCGCGTCGTATTCCGCATTTTCCGACAAGTCGCCGAAATCTCTCGCGATTTTGATTCTTTCGGTTATCTCGGGACGCTTGACGAACTTCAATTCTTCAAGTCTTTTTTCGAGTTGCTTATATCCTTCTTCGGTAAGAATTACCTTTTCCATAATTTTATATACTCCTTTCTTGCCCGCTCCCGAGCGATTTTAATAAAATCGATTTGAAATTTTTTGAAGCGGAGCGATTATGTGTCTATCAATTTTTTGCCTTCCTCGTCGGAACAAAAATCCCGATAAGGAAGGCAGGAAAAATTTTATATTGCCGTTATTAAGCTTTGAGAGTGTAAGAGAATCCCTTGTCGGAAGCGTCCTCTTTTATAGAGGTTGCGGACGGGTAACGAACGAGTCCGTTTTCGCGCATCATAAGACCGATGGTCGAAATAGCTTTTTTGCAATCTTCCGCAGATTTAACGATCATGAACGAGCCTAAGCCCTCTGCCTGCATCGCACTGTCTGCCGCGTTGATTCCTTCGCCTGCGTAGTTAAGGTACATATAAACCTTTCCGCGTGCGATAAACGCCTTCATGAGGAGCTTTTCTTCAAAATTCTCTTCCGTGCATACGAACGATTTCGCGTATGTTCTTATGAGTTTCAGATACTCTTCAGCGTTATCCGCAAGCCTGCCCTTTGCAAGGTCGAGCGTAAATCCGCCATGAATCTCTTCGTCCGAACATCTCGTAACGGGCGCTTTTTCGGCTTTCATAAGACCTTTGGAATAAAGCACGTCTTCGATAAGCTCTTTTGCGTCCTTAATATCTTCATCTGCCGCGACAACGACTTTCGCGGGAAGAACCGTTCCGTTTTTCGCCTTGAAGCCCTTCGCTTCGCATTCGGTCTTCTCTGCGGCTACTTCCAGAACTACAGCTTTACCTTCGACTTTAATCATTGCGGCGACGTCGCTTTCGGTAAGACCGAAATCAAGATCGTCCGCAGATTTGAAGCTGAGAAGCTCGGCTTTGAGTTCGTCGAATGCCTTTGCCGCGTCGAATTCGTGTTTTTCTTCCTTCTTATCGGCAGCAAGCTCAGCCATTGCGGCGACTCTCGCCTGTTCGGCAGCGATTTTTGCGGCTAATTCCGCGTCGAGCCTTGCCTTTTCGTCCGATATCTCCTTAGCTCTTAAAGCATCGTACTCTTTAAGCTTATCGTCTACGATTTCGCCTACTTTCTCCTCGTCGACGCCTTTCTGCGCGTTTTCGAGAGCGGCTATTCTGTTTTTAAGTTCTTCTTTTTCTTCTCTGTCTTTTTCGGCTGCCGCTCTTTCCGCCTCTGCGTTTTTCTCCGCATTAAGCTGTTCGAGAAGTTTAGCTCTTTCCTCTGCTTTTGCAAGGCTTATAAGAGCTTCTCTCTCCGCAAGAGCCTGCTGAAGCGCAAGTTTTGCTTTTTCGGCTTCGAGTTCTGCTTTTTCTTTGGCGTCGTCGCTGCCTTTTGCCGCTTCGATTTCTCTTATCGTCTGAAGCCTTACTTCTTCGGCTTTTCTTTCTTCTTCGGCTTTCTTGGCTTCGTAGCTGAGCTTCTCGATCTCGAGCTTCATAATTCTCGGATCTTCATCGTAAACAGCCTGATGAACGCCCGTGCCGTAAGTTCCGTTCGCCTTGCCGCGATAATCGCCGCTTATGGCAACTCTCTTCGTGATAAGATCCTGCGCTTCTTCGATCTTATCGTATCTGGAAGCGGGAACCCACTTGGCATAAACCGTCATGCAACCCTTCGACTTATCGACGGCTTCGAATCTCTTCGTGCATTTACGGTCTGTATACCAACCTATGAAACGATAGCCCTTTTTCGAGGGGTTGTTCGGATAAACGAGGTTTTTGCAAAGTTTTACTTTCTGACCGCCGGCAAATTTACCGCCCATGGCATCGTATTTGACTTTGTATTTGTTACGTCTTACGTTTGCAACGATTATCCAGATTATGCAAATTATCAGAATGAGCGCGACAATGCCGATTGCAACGTATAAAGCGATGTTTTTGAAAGTATCGGGGCTTGTGATTGCCATCGACACCGACGTTGACACGTCGTTTAATAAAACTGCCATTTTTATATCCTCATCTCCGTCTTTATTTTCTTGTTCGTTTTTGCAGACGAACTTGATTTTCGTATGTTCATAACCTAAAGCGACGAATTCGCTCGCATTCTGAACCTTTTCCTTATCGAACGTGAACTCCACTTTGAATCTGATTGCGCCGCTCGACTGTTTTATGTCGTCAAGCTCGCTGTCCGTCATCACAATGTAATTCGTCGTGCTTTGCGCCGCCGTTTCCGCGGTTTCGGTTGTTGCGGGAACCATTATGGAAAGCGTAACGTAATACTTAAGGCTGTGCGCGTTTTCGAGAAGCTTCGTATTTTCTGTTTTCTCGGCTTCCGTAAACCCGCTCTGTGCGGCAGCCTTTTTCTCGCTCTTATTAAGGATAAGATTGATGTTTCTCTCTATCGATGGCGAAGCTCCGATTCTGACGTCCAGTTTTGCGTTTTTATCGAACGCGTTTACTTCGTTCCCGTCTCCGTCGACCGCCGTGAGTTTTACAGACGGAATTTTTTCTTTCGGGAAGAGCTTTCCGAGAAATTTTCCGACAAAGCCGTCTGAAGGAATAAGGTCGTTCAAGAAGCCTAACGCGAATATCTTGTCGTCCGCAGACGGTTTGAACTCTATCGAAGAAATATTCAAGAATTTGTTGAGCCATTCGGTACTCTTTTCGCCGAGTTGAAGGCGGGTAAATCTCGTTTCGTAACAGCTCTTAAAATATGTTGCTATTTCGTAAGCCGTATACTTCGGTTTTTCTTCGTCGTATCTCGACTCGAGCGTGTTCGCGACTTCGTTCGCGACGGTGACGTTACTGCTTATCGTCGCATCCGCCGATATTCCGTATTTATCGGCATAAACCGTTTTAATCGTTTCGACCGCGTCTTTCGTAAGCCCGACGCTTATCGTTACAATACCCTTTGCCGCAGTCCAATCGGCGCCCGAATATTCTGCTTTGTCGATTTCTTCGCTATTCTGCTCCGTTCCGTCGGCTGTATTCGCGGTAAGCGTTTTAAGATCTACGTTAATCGTTCCGCTTGAGAGATTAAGCCGATATTCCGCAAGATTATCGAAATGATTTAAATATTCTTCTATTTTTACAAGTTCGTCGAGTCTTGTCTGAATTTTCTGTTCTTTAACTCTTTCGCTGTCGTTTTTATCGATTGCCGCTGTCTTTCCGAATCCGTAAACCTTTTCGCTCGCCGCAGCCATATAGGTTTTCAACCCCTTATCGACCGTCGCTTCCGTGAAATAAGCGTTTAACGTATCCGAAAAATATCTATCGAGATCTTTATCGGAAGCGGCTTTTGCGGTGAACATCGCTTTGAAACCCGCAAGCGTTCCCGCATATTTAATTGCCGCCAACGTATCGGCTGCTTCCGCCGATTTATCCTGCCCGTAAACAACCTGCGCAGCCGTAAGCCCTTTCGCGTTTACCGTTTCGTCTTCGTATTTGCCGTAACAACCGTCTTCGCCGCCGTTGAACAAAATCGTGTAATAGAACGACAATTTTTCATTCGCGTCTTTAAGT
>JAJWOJ010000525.1 GCA_021635425.1 Clostridiales bacterium
AATATTTGCAGTAAAAAGAAAAAAAGTGTATAATATTCTCGAATAAATTTTCGGAGGACAATTATGCCACTTGTCAATTCTAAAAAAATGTTTGAAATGGCTTATAAAGGCGGTTACGCTATCGGCGCATTCAACGTAAACAACATGGAAACGATTCAGGGTATCGTAAACGCGGGCAAAGCTCAGAACGCTCCCCTTATCCTTCAGGTTTCCTCGGGCGCAAGAAAGTATGCCAACCCCAAATACCTCAAACACCTCGTTCTTGCCGCAGAAGAAGATTCGGGTCTTCCGATCGTTCTTCACCTCGACCACGGCGATTGTTTCGACCTTTGCAAGAGTTGCATCGATAACGGCTTCACTTCCGTTATGATCGACGCTTCGAAATACGAACTTGCTAAAAACATCGAAATCACCAAGGAAGTCGTTGCCTACGCGCATGACAGAAACGTTACCGTCGAAGCCGAACTCGGCAAACTTGCGGGCATCGAAGACGACGTTAAAGTTCATTCGGATGACGCTATGTTCACCGACCCCGACGAAGTTTACGAATTCGCTACCAAAACGGGTATCGATTCGCTTGCAATAGCTATCGGAACTTCGCACGGCGCATATAAATTCAAGCCCGGTCAGAAACCTCAGCTTCGTTTCGACATCTTAGAGGAAGTCGGCAAACGTCTTCCCGGTTTCCCGATCGTTCTTCACGGCGCGTCCTCCGTTCCTCAGGAGTTCGTTAAAACCATAAACGAATTCGGCGGAAAAATGCCCGACGCAATCGGTATTCCCGAAGAAATGCTCCGCAAAGCCGCTACTATGGCTGTCTGCAAGATTAACATCGATTCCGACCTTCGTATGGCTTGCACCGCGGCTATCCGTCAGCACATGTTCGAACATCCCGACCATTTCGACCCGAGACAGTATCTCGGAGACGCAAGAGCCAACGTTCAGAAGATTGTCGAACACAAGCTCGTTGACGTTCTGGGTTGCGCCGGCAAAGCAGACGAATGCAGATAATTTTTTTACAAGTTTAATCAAGTTTAAAACGCGTTGCAAATTCCGCAACGCGTTTTATTTTAATTTTACCCTGATAATCGACTTATAGGCAGACTTTTACGATTTAATCCGATTAAAGATTATTCATTACCGCTTATTTAAAATACAATAATAAAATTTATTCGGCAAAAGGCTTTCCCCTTCGGGGAGAGTGGCGCGTGAGCGCCGAGAGAGGTCTTCGCTAACATTAACTTTTAAGCCGCGCGGCGGAAAGTGTTCCCACTCGGCGGAATATATGTAAGTTTTTACTTAATTTGGGGGAAAT
>JAJWOJ010000079.1 GCA_021635425.1 Clostridiales bacterium
ATAGCCAGTCCGTCGGCGCGTCTTCGTCGTCCGAAGGATTACGAATATCGACGTCTGGCGAAATAAGCATCATATACTCGTTGCGGCGATTCGCCTTCCTTCCCCAGCCAATTTCACGCTCGGGCATCAGATAATTGCTTGCGCCGATTGTACACAGTTTCCAAAACGGCATTTCGTCCGTCGGTTTAAAAACAAGCGTCGTTATCGGCTTCATATCCGTCGGCAGAACGTTCTTTTTCAGTTTCAGACTGAAAATCGGCTCTTCCCCGAAGACAGTTTTATAATGCTCATATAATTTTTGATGTCGTTTACTTTCCATAAACCAATACCCGTTGTTTGTTTTTATTATTATACCATATTCCTCCACTTTTTTCAATAGTTCTCCGCCGCCCATTCCAATGTTTTATATGTTTGAGGTTCAAATCCCCGTGGACGCCTACCCTGTTTTCGGCTTAAAAAGACGCTCCTTTTTGTTCGTCATTTTGCTCGTTCTTCGGGCGTAAGCTTGTTTGTAACGTTTTCATCGATAAGCATGGTATGTTTTTCGAAATCAATCTTTTTAACTTTTAACGCTGCTTTTTGCGATTGCTCGGTCTTTTAATAGGCGTTTATATATATTCCTTTAATACGGGTAGTCGAACAGTTTGTACGGGTCGCCTAATGATATGAAAATCATTTCGGGGCGTTCGAGAATATACCCGCGCCGGAAAGTCATCGCGTTATACCGTCCATTGGGGATACGCTGAATACGATATTCGCTTATTTGTGTGTGTTATATGTTATACGCAAATTATAAACATATATGCGCATAAAAGCGGAAAACACGAGCATATAAAAAGCCTCGATTTGTAAAAAGCAAATCGAGGCTTAATTTTAATATGTTTTAGTCCTGCTTGCGGTTTTTAGCCCATTCTTTCATGCGAAGGTCGCGCGAAAGGATTTTCTTCCTTAAACGAATGCTTACGGGCGTTACTTCGACGAGTTCGTCGTCCGCGATGAATTCGAGGCATTGCTCGAGGGAAAGAATGGTGGGGGGGACGAGTTTCAATGCGTCGTCGCTTCCCGATGCACGGCTGTTTGTGAGGTGCTTCTGCTTGCAGACGTTAACGGCGAGGTCGTCCTCTCTCGAGTTTTCGCCGACGACTTGTCCTTCATAAACCTTTTCGCCCGGCCCGATGAAAAGAGTGCAGCGTTCCTGCGCGTTGAAAAGCCCGTACTGAGTGGTTACGCCCGTTTCGAAAACAACGAGGCTTCCTCTCGTTCTCGTAGGGATATCTCCCTTATATTCTTCGTACCCCGCGAATACGTGGCTCATTATGCCGAAGCCTTTCGTGTCGGTGAGCATTTCGCTGCGGTAGCCGAAAAGGCATCTTGCGGGAATTTTGAATTCGAGTTTGGTCGTACCTCTGTCATCCGCCGTCATGTCGATGAGTTCGCCCTTTCTTGCGCCGATTTTGTTCATGATCGCGCCGACGTATTCGTTGGGGACTTCGACGACGAGATCTTCCATGGGTTCGTGGGTTTTGCCGTTGATTTCTTTGAAGATAACCTTCGGACGGGAAACCTGAAATTCGTAACCTTCTCTTCTCATGTTCTCAATGAGAATGGAAAGATGAAGTTCGCCTCTGCCGAACACCTTAAAGGTGTCCGCACTGTCGGTTTCCTCGATTTTCATCGAAACGTTGGTTTCGATTTCCTTAAAAAGTCTCGCGCGGAGGTGACGGGAAGTTACGTACTTGCCCTCTTTGCCCGCAAACGGACTGTTGTTAACCATAAAATACATCGAAACGGTGGGTTCGTCGATCGCGACGAAGGGAAGCTGTTCCACACAGTCCTGCGAGCAGATCGTTTCGCCTATGTTGATGTTTTCGATGCCCGAAACGGCGATTATGTCGCCCATTTCCGCGCTTAAAACTTCCGTTCTTTTCAAACCTTCGAACTGGTAGAGCTTGCCCACTCTCGCGTTTGTGGTCGTTTTATCGGTATGGATGACGGTTATCGGCTGAGCGTCTTTTATTTTACCTCTTACGATTCTGCCGATACCTATTCTGCCGACGTATTCGTCATAGTCCACGTTGCAGATTATCGCCTGCAAAGGCGCGTCGAGTTCGCCTTCGGGCGCGGGAATTTCTTCTAAGATCGTGTCGAGCAACGGGTCCATGTTCGTGCTTTCGTCCGAAAGTTCTTTTTTAGCCCAGCCCTGTTTCGCGCTTGCGTAAACCACCTTGAAATCGAGCTGATCGTCGTTTGCGCCGAGTTCTATGAAAAGATTGATTATCCCGTCGATCGTGACGTTCAAATCTCCGCCTTTATCGATTTTATTGATGCACACGACGGGTTTTTTGTTAAGCGATAAAGCTTTTTTAAGAACGTATCTCGTTTGCGGCATGCAGCCTTCAACCGCGTCCACGAGCAGCACAACGCCGTCTACCATAGACAAAATACGTTCGACTTCGCCGCCGAAATCGGCATGCCCGGGTGTGTCGATTATGTTGATTTTCGTACCCTTATAGTTGAGGGCGGTGTTTTTTGCGAGGATGGTAATTCCTCTTTCTCTTTCGATATCGCCGCTGTCCATAACTCTTTCGGCAACGACCTCGTTGCTTCTGAAAATGTTGTTCTGCTTCAAAAGCGCGTCCACGAGCGTGGTTTTGCCGTGGTCTACGTGCGCGATTATGGCGATATTTCTTACGTCGTTTCTGATATCCATATTCTACCTCATTTCAAAACAGAATCAAGTATACATTTTGTAAAGGAATTTGTCAATTAAATAAAATATAAATTTACAGTAAAATATAATTTTATATTAGACTTTTTTTGTTGTTTATGATATCATTTGCGTATGAATAATAAAATGTCTGCAAATAATGCCAAAAAGAAAATATTGATGATTGCGACGGGCGGAACGATTGCTTCCAAAAGAAGTGCGGACGGACTTACCCCCGTGCTTACCTCCGACGAACTTTTGTCCTACGTCCCCGATATAAAAAAGTTTTGCGAGCCGACTACCGTACAGGCGATGAATATCGACAGCACGAATATTTCCGTTGCGGCATGGCTTAAAATAGAGAATATTATCGAAGAAAATTATGGATTGTACGACGGATTCGTCATCTGTCACGGTACGGACACTATGGCGTACACGGCGGCGGCTCTGTCTTATCTCGTTCAAAACAGCCCAAAACCCGTCGTCATAACGGGTTCGCAAAAGCCTATCGATATGGAGATTACCGACGCGAAAACCAACCTTACCGACAGTTTTCGCTATTGCGCTTCGAAGTATGCGAGCGGCGTTAAAATCGTTTTCGACGGAAAAGTTATTAACGGAACGCGCGCGAAAAAAACGAGAACCAAAAGTTATAATGCTTTTTCGAGCATAAATTATCCGTATATCGCCATAATTCAGGACGGGAAAATCATGCAGTACGAAAAAACGGGCAGGAGGGGAAAGCCGAAATTCTATCGCGCGCTCGATAAAGACATAGGGCTTTTCAAGCTCATTCCCGAAGCGGATCCCAGGATATTGGATAAATATTTCGAACTTAACGACGCCGTTATCATCGAGAGTTTCGGAACGGGCGGAATTCCGTCGGGCGAAGGTTTCGGCTTTTACGACGTCATTGCGAAATGGCGCAAAAAAGGCAAAATTCTCGTAATGTGTACGCAGGTCGTCAACGAAGGAAGCGACATGACCGTTTACAAGGTGGGGAAAAGCCTCAAAGAGGAATACGGATTTTTAGAGTCCTACGACATGACTCCCGAAGCGGTGCTTGCGAAACTTATGTGGATTTTAAGCCTTACAAGGAAAGAAAAAGAGGTTAAAAGGCTTTTTTACAAAACTGTCGCCGAGGATATTTTATATACCGAGTAACTTTGGGAAAATTTATACCGAAAACCATAAAAATCGCGCTATAAGCCGATTAAAGCACGATTTTTAAATTCAATACAAAAGGAAAGAGATGCTTAAAAAATTTGCGGGGTATTATAAACCCCATTTAAAACTGTTTGTTCTCGATATGCTCTGCGCGTTCACGGTCGCGGTTTTAAACCTCGTTTATCCGAGGGTTGCGGGAAAAATAATAGAAGTTAAAGACATGAATTACGTCCTGATTTTTTCGGGCGTGCTTTTAGGCGTGTTCGCGCTCAAAGCGGGGCTTAATTATATAATTACCTATTGGGGACACGTCGTCGGCGTCCGTATTCAGGGGGATATGAGAGCCGAGCTTTTCGCTCATCTTCAGAAACTGCCTTTTTCTTATTACGACGAGACTAAAGTCGGCTCGATAATGTCAAGGCTCGTCAACGACCTTTTCGAGGTTTCCGAGCTTGCGCATCACGGCCCTGAAGACGTCTTTTTGTCTATATTGTCAATTATCGGCGCGCTCGTGATGATATGTTTCATCAATCCGTGGCTTTCGCTCATTCTGCTTGCGATTTTACCCGTCCTTTTGTTTATCGCGGTGAAATTAAGGCTCGGGCTTAAGCACGCGTTTAAAATTTCGAGGGAAAAGACTTCCGAGATAAACTCTGCCGTCGAAAGTTCGGTTGCGGGGATAAGAGTTGCAAAGGCGTATACCGCCGAAAAACACGAAAACGAGAAATTCGCCGCCGCGAACAAAGGGCTTATCGACGCGCGCTCCGTTCAATACAAGGCGATGAGTAATTTCAACACCGCCATGAGCTTTGCGATGGATTTTCTTTATCTCGCCGCGTTTGCCGCAGGCGGAGTTTTTTACGTCAAAGGTCTTATCTCTTCGGGCGATCTTACGTCTTACGTTTTATACGTCGCCATGCTCATAACGCCTATCCGCACGTTTGTGGCGATTTTCGAACAGATCGAAGAGGGAATGACGGGCTTTAAGAGATTTCTCGAAGTTATGGATATCGCGCCCGAAAAAGAACCTGGGCACCCCGTAAAAGTTGACAGGCTCAAAGGCGACATCGTCTTCGATAACGTGAGTTTCAGATATAAAAAGGACAGAGATGACGAAAGCAGCCTTATTTTAAACGATTTGTCGCTTAAAATCGGCGCCGGCGAAACGGTTGCGCTCGTAGGACATTCGGGCGGCGGAAAAACGACCCTTTGCAATCTTATTCCGCGTTTTTACGATATAGATTCGGGGAAAATCACCATAGACGGGATCGACGTGCGCGATATATCGCTTTACGATTTGCGTAAAAATATCGGCTCCGTCGCGCAGGACGTGTTCATTTTCGGCGGAACGGTTAAAGATAATATCGCTTACGGCGATTTCGGCGCGACAGACGAGCAGATAATCGAGGCGGCAAAGCTCGCCAACATTCACGATTTTATAATGACTCTGGACGACGGATACGATACTTACGTCGGCGAACGCGGCGTTAAGCTTTCGGGCGGGCAGAAGCAAAGGCTTTCAATCGCGCGGGCGTTTCTGAAAAATCCGCCGATACTTATCTTAGACGAAGCCACTTCGGCTCTCGACAACGTAACCGAAATGCAGATTCAGCAGGCTCTCGAGCGGCTTTCCGTAGGGAGAACGACGATAGTCGTAGCGCACAGGCTTTCCACCGTCAAAAATGCCGACGAGATAATTCTGCTCGGCGAAGGCGGAATCGAAGAGCGCGGAACGCACGAAGAACTCATGGCTTCGGGCGGGGAGTATTCGAGGCTTTACAATTATCAGTTCAGACAGTAAAATTTGTCGATAATCGGCTTATAGCGAGGTTTTTATTTATCAATGAGAGTGTTTCTTATCGTTTTGGACAGTTTCGGTGTGGGCAACGCGCCCGACGCGGCGGCGTTCGGCGACGAGGGGAGCAACACGTTTAAAGCGTGTTTCGATTCGGGAAAACTTAATATCCCGAACATGAAAAAACTCGGGCTTTTCAATATCGACGGAGTCGATTTCGGCGAAAGGGAGAAAGAGCCTCTCGGCGCGTATGCGAGGCTTGTCGAAGAGTCGGCAGGGAAGGATACGACGATAGGACATTGGGAGATTGCAGGGATAATTTCCGAGAAACCTCTCCCTGTTTTTCCTGACGGTTTCCCCGACGAGGTTATAAAAGAATTCGAAAGGCGCACGGGCAGAAAAACCCTTTGCAACAAGCCGTATTCGGGAACGGAAGTTATAAAAGATTACGGCGTGGAGCATATGAAAACGGGCGCGCTCATAGTTTACACGTCCGCCGACAGCGTTTTTCAGGTCGCCGCAAACGAAAACGTCGTTCCCGTCAAAAAGCTTTACGAATACTGCGAAATCGCGCGGGATATTTTGAAAGGAGATTACGCCGTCGGGCGCGTTATCGCAAGACCGTTCGTCGGAACTTCTCCCGAAAATTTCGCGCGCACTTCCAATCGCCACGATTTTTCCCTTCTTCCGCCCGCGAAAACCATGCTCGATATTTTAAAGGATAACGGAAAAGACGTTTTATCGGTCGGCAAAATAATCGATATTTTCGCGGGGCAAGGCATAACCGAGTTTGTGAGGACTGTTTCCAATGCCGACGGAATGATTAAAACCGCGGAATTTCAAAAGAAAGATTTCGACGGGTTGTGTTTTGTAAATCTCGTCGATTTCGATATGAAATACGGGCATAGAAACGACGTTGCGGGCTACACGAACGCGCTTAACGAATTCGATATAGCCTTAGGCGATTTTATGAAGAATATGCGGAAAGACGACGTTCTGATGCTTACCGCCGACCACGGTTGCGACCCGTCTACGCCCTCTACGGATCATTCGAGGGAGTGCGTGCCTCTTATAATTTGCGGCAATAACGTTAAAGGCGGAAATCTCGGCACGAGAAAGGGTTTCACCTGCATAGCCAAAACGATATTGTCTATGTTCAACCTGAAAAACACATTCTTCGGCGAAGACCTCGCTTCCGAGATTAAATATTGAATTTTCTATCTCGGTATTTGGAGTGAAACGGCAGAAAGTGTTCCAACTCGGCGGACTTTATGTAAGTATTCGGCTAAATTGGGGGAAATGCCGTAGCCGCGACTCATTGTTATTTTGAAAGGTTTAAAACGGCAAAGAGGGGCTTTTTCAGTCTTGAAATAAGTACGGATTAAACGAGAAAAGTTAGTCTATAAGTCGATTATTTGATGTTTTATATAATTATTAAGAGTAAGGGAAACCACTCATTCGGCGCGTGCGTAGTTCTCCTCTCTCGGCACTTCGTGCCACTCTCCCCGAAGGGAAAAGCTTTTTACGTTGAGCGGGAAGGCGTTTTATCCTGCGAGGTGAATAACTTCAATTTATTATTACGGTGAATTATGGAAAAGAAAATTACCAAAAAGAAAAAAAACGGGTTTAAAAAAGCCGCTATATATCTGTGTACCAAAAGACGACCTTTAAGCCTTATCGTCGCCGTTTTGTCGGCGGTTCTGGCTGTTTGGTGCATGGGTTATGCGATTTATTGCGCTTTCAATATCGATAACGTGAAATCCGCGGTCGAAAATATGTGGGGGCTTGCGTACCTTGCCAAAGTCGGACTGTACACGTTTTTTTCAATACTCGGCATCGTTCTTTTCGGCGTACTCGGGTTGTACCGCGGAATGCTGTGTTATTTTTACTGTAAGACCTTTAAAGGCGACGCGGAATTTTTTAAAGCCCGCCGCTTCGAGACGATAATGTTTTCGTTGCTCTCTTTCGTTATGGCGGGCGCGTTTATGTTCGTGTGGAGAAATGAGAAGTTCAAATTGCCCTTTTTAACGGGAGCAATGCCTCTTGTTTTGGCGTGTTTGTACCTTGCGGCGGGGATTTTGCCGCTTATCGAGAGAATAATCTGCGTTCCCGTTGCGGCGAAAATCGATAAAAACAACAGGGAAAAAGTTCCGCAAAAGGATGATATTACGGAAGAACTCGAACGCGATGCCGAAGATAAGGCGCTTAAAGTTAGGGAAAAAGGCAATAATAATATCGCGACAAGCAATAAACAAGCGAAAACCGAAGCTAAAGATAAGGGAGAGGACAAACCTGTTCCCGAGTCTGATGAAGTTCTCGTTAAAAAATACGGAAAAGCCGCGGCAAGGCTGGCGGAGAAATTCCGTGAAATCGATGAAGACGACGAGGAAGAGTGATTCTGTACTTTTAAGCGGATTTCGATTTGAAAATTTTATCACTATGTATCATTGTATAAACAC
>JAJWOJ010000080.1 GCA_021635425.1 Clostridiales bacterium
ATTATTGCCTAACGGGTTCGAATGTTACGGTTATAACACCGCTATAATTATCTTTATAGGAAACCGTTGCCGTGTAGGAATTTGTTTTATTTCCCTCTACAGGCTCGCCGTTAAAAAGCCATTCTTTTACGCGATAACCGTCTTTCGGAATCGCAGTAAACGTAAGGTCTCTGCTCCCGTTTTTGCCACCCCGCAGACGAACAATATAGGAATCGTCGGAACAATTTAATTCGCACAACGAGGATTCGTTGCATTTCTTTACATTTGGTTTAAAACTTTCCGTTGTTTTGACAACAATCTCTCCGTTCCCGCCGTCTACGCTATAATGAAACATATAACCATATTCGGAGCAACCGTTAAAAAGAAACATCGAACACACTATAAAAACGGTAATCAAAACAGCTTTTATTCTTTTACTTGCTCTCATCATAAATCACCCCTCAGAATCTTTAATATTTCTTCGGCGATTTCCTGCATGCCCTGTTTTGTGGGGTGGCAACCGTCTGTCGAGACGTATTTTAAGGGCGAATTATATAAATCTATAACGGTGCAACCCTCATCTTCCGCGCACTTTTTAATCGCGGCGGAATAATCTGCAAGCCTGTCACCACTAAAATTCATATAATACGGTATCTGTTCCCTTGCCGAAACTTTCGGGAGAGTTATACACATAATTTCCGCATGCGGATAGTTTCGCTTTATCTCTGACAGCATGGTTTTGTAAGCAACCGTAAAGATTGAAAGATCGCTTCTCTCCGCATCGCACGAAGGTGAGATTTTCATATTCATTCCGAGGTCGTTTATTCCCATGAAAATCATTACGACGTCGGGGAAAATATCGCCGCTTCCGAGCGAAGACGTTCGCTTTTCGCTGCAAGCGTATGAAGGAACTTCCGCCATAGGGTGCTTACAGACAAGGCTTCCCGACCAGGAATCATTTTTGAGCAGCTCCCCGCCGAGAGTTTTTATAACTATTCCCCACCAGGTGTCGTCGATTGCGTAAACGCCCGATCGATATTTCATCTCGCCCTGATAAAACACCGCGTAATCGGGCGGATTGCACCCGTCTAACGTACTTATCGAATCGCCCAAAACAGAAAATTTCTTACCTTTATATCTCAATTTATCCCTCCTATCCTGTCTTAAAAGTCGCCAAAACGGTTTTTTCGTTTTACATTCCATGCCAGCCAAGAATAACCCGAATGATTACCGAGTTAAATTATACACTGTTGTATATTTGCTTTTCGATTGTATTTTACAACATCTCACATGCTCGGGTCAACCGCTTTTTAAAAATTTTCCGATTTTCCGAAAAATTCAAAACCCGATATCGGTTATCACGATATAATTCCTTAGCACAAAATCACGTAAAAAAAGCGCGGAAAAATACCGCGCTCGATTTTTTAAAATTTTAAAGTTGTACTTTAATTTCCCTTTTGCCGATAAAATTCGGCTCGGCTTCTTATTCGCCTTTGAAGGGAAGAAGAGCAACGAGTCTCGCTCTCTTGATTGCAGATGCGAGAAGTCTCTGATGCTTTGCACAAACACCTGTCATACGACGAGGAAGGATTTTGCCTTTCTCGGTTACGAATTTCTTCAATTTTGCGGTGTCTTTATAATCGATTTCTGTAGCCTTATCCAAGCAGAAAGCACAAACTTTTCTTCTGGGTGCTTTTCTCATAGGCTTTTTAGCGGCAACGGGAGCTGCAGCGGGAGCTGCGGGCGTTGCGCTTACAGTCGTATTCTTTTCTTCCATGATTTTAACTCCTTTTGAAATTCTTTCTCTTTTCGCCTGCCTTCACCTGGCAAACGAAACATACGGATAATCAATTAAGCTTTTCGCTCAGAACGGAAGCTCTTCGTCGTCAACCTGTTGAAGGGTCGGCTTGGAGGACGGTCTCGAAACGGGTTCCGCGTCTCCCGAAGCGTCGTTCTGATTTCTTACGGATAAAAATTCGACTTCGTTGGCGATGATATCGGTTACCTGCCTCTTGTTGCCTTCCTTATCTTCATAAGAACGGTTCTGCAAGCTGCCTACAACCGAAACTTTACTGCCTTTTTTAAGGTATCTGCCGCAATTTTCCGCCTGTGCTCTCCATACGGTAATGTTGAAGAAATCGGTTGCGCGTTCACCGTCGCTACCCGAATACGGTCTGTTGACCGCAAGACCTAATCTGCAGTACGGAATTCCGCCCGGAGTTTCGCTCATTTCGGGGTCACGCGTTAAATTGCCGATCAAAAATACTTTATTCATAGAATAATTTTCTCCTTAAGATTTCAAAGCTCAGAATAAGATTATCTTTTGGTTATCAATCTTCTGAGAACATGCTCTGTGATGCCGACAACTCTCTTCACTTCGGAAACGAGATCGCTGCCGCCTTCAAAAGCAACATAAACGTAATAACCGTCAGTTTTGTAGTCGATAGGATAAGCAAGCTTCTTGATGCCCCACTTTTCCGTCTTCTCGACAACTCCGCCGTTTTTCGTGATAACGCCGTCGATCTTCTCAACGATCTGATCTCTGGCTTCATCGGAAAGAGCAGATTCCAAAATGTAAATCATTTCGTATTTGTTCATTTTTTTTACCTCCCGGACTTATTCGGCTTACGGACGGGTTTCCGCCATTAGCCGCAAGCGATTGCGGCTATGGGCTTCGCCCATATATGGATAAAAAATATCCTTATGGGCATCGCCGCAAGCAAGGTTTTTATGTCTTTTAACCGAGGATTTTGAATAAAAGTGTTCGCGCCACGTTATTCGCCTCCGATTCAAAGCCATTTCATTATACAATTATTTGTAAATATTGTCAAGCGTTTTATCAGGCGAATAAAAATAATGAACTCACCCTTCTAAGCCGCCGTCGAATCTGCAAAAGTTTTAACATTTTGCCGAATGTTTTAGTATTCCGCGGGCGGGCAAGCCCGCCCGCGGGTTGTAATTGTTGTTTTGTTTCTTAGCCGCCGACAGTAGAAGGAGTAAGGCTCGTGACTCTTGTAAGAAGGACGTCTACAAGCTGGTTAACCGTAAGACCCTTCCAGTATGCCGCGCCGACATCAAGGAATTTACTGTTTGTAAGAGCATCCTCTAATCTTGCGGGAACTCCTCCCTCAAACTTAGTCATTGCCGCAGAGGCAGCAACCGTCGTTTTAGTTGCGGAAACAATACCGTTTTTATCTTCTTTTGCTATCCAAGCTCCTTTTCCATAATCCCACGATATCGCAAGAGTATAAGCATAGACGTAATCCATGTTTTGGGTAGTACGATCTTCAAACTGAAGTATGCCGCATCCCATCAACTCGCCTGCCGTCGTGTTTTTCATCGCATCTCCGATAGCGGTGCTTATGTCGCCTATTGCCGTATTTGCGGAAATAAGCTTGATAGGACCGCTCGTCGTTACAGGATCGAATATATCTCCCACTCTCACGTTCTTATTGACTTTGTCCATAAGACCTTTCGAGAACGAATCGCTACGGATGCCGGACATCGAGTAATCGAGTATGCAAAGCGTAATGTTGTTACCGATATGCTCGCCTCGATTCTCCTTGCCGAGGTTATTGATTTCCCAACCGCCGTTACCTGTCTTATGATACCAACCCGTACCGCTTGTTCCAAGGCCCCGATAATCACCGGTATTCGGAGCGAATTTCGCGAAATCGGCACTATCGTAGTACAACTCTTCGCCGATCATCGTCCATTCGCTTCCTTCCTGCTTATACCAGCCCGCCACGTCGTGCGTTGCATGATCGACGTAACAATAATCATCGTTCCTGCCGTCGCAGTACTCGTAATTCATGAGGTTGCCGAGCTTCAGAGAGGTAAGTTCTTTATCGATATTGAACGAGCCGTTGACGATGTCTTTCATCTTAACGTTTGCCATCGTTCTTTCGAGAGCGTTTGCTCTGCGAACGCCCGTACTTTCTTTTACATACCAGGTTTTTCCGACTCTTGCGTCATGCGTATGACCTGCAACGGTAACCGTACAATCGTCGCTTCCTCCGCAATACTCATAACCGAGAACGTTGCCCACCGTCATGTCGCCGAATATTTCGCCGAAATCTACTTCGGAATTTCCGAGCATGTAACCGAGCCTTATATCCGCCATAACGCTTTCGATAGCCGTTACGGGAACGATATTGCCGCTCTCGTTTTTATACCAGCCGCTTTCGTAACTGTTCGTTCCGACCGAGTGATCGTGCAAAGGAACGTCGCATTCGTCTTCGTGGATATGATATCCGTTCTTATCGACGTGCGTTTCGTCTTTGCAGACGTTGAATCGAGCCGTTAAGCTGTCTTCCTTGGTATACTTGAGTCCGCAATGGTAATATCCGATAAGTTCTCCGACGTAAATATCCGCGATTACGTAATTGATATTGAAGTTATCGTCCATAATCTCTCTAAATTTGATTTCGTAGACTTGCTTCATGATAATTCCGCCGTTTTCCGCGTTTATTTCTTCCAAAGTGCCGTCCGTTTTATACCATGCGCCCTTGTCGAGATACTTGCCGAGAAGTTCACCTACAAGAACTTCGCCGAAATTATCCAGAAGGAAGATCTTCGGGTCTTGTATTCTTGCGAAGTCCGCAATCTTAACGTCGTTGAAGAGGATGTTGAGCGGGTGCGAGAACGATTTCGCCGCAATCCACTTGCCTGCTCCTTCGTCTTTCTCGATGTCGGTATTCTTGAAGTATTTCTTCATGAAATCTCTGAATACATATCCGAGAAGGTCTCCCGCAGGATGTTTTCCGATAAGTCCGTCTTCACTGCCGTCGTTTCTGCCGACAAAGTATGTCTTAACCTTGTTGCCCTTTATCGCCGCAAGAAGGTCTTTAAGCGTCGAGGAGTAAACGTCGTTTGCGATCTCCTTGAAGTCGCCCGTTACGGTTACGTTATAATCGTCGTCATAAGCGTAAACCATTTTGAGCTTCTTCGCGCTCATCTTCTGAATCATCGGAGCGAAGATATCGCCTAAGGTGAGTCCGCCGTAAACCTTTGATACAAAGTCGATGATAACGGTATTTCTCTTCTTGCCCGTATTCTTCTTGACGTCGCTTGCAAATTTGATTATATCGTTAATCTTTACAACGAACGTCGCTCTGAAGAACTTCGCGCCCTTGCCTTTAAGAGAAGTGTTATCCGCTTTGAACTGCGAAGCATATCCGTTTGCGGTAAGCTTGAACTTGCCTGCCACATACTTTCTGAACAAATCGTAAGTAAAGTCGCCGACGGTCAATTCGCCGTAAGTATCCTTGATAAGCTTCCCGAAGTTTTTAAGCGTCTGTTTGCCTTTTATGCAATCGAAGATCTGTTTAAGGCTTATATTGAAGGTTGCCGAAACGACTTCGCCCATAGACTTCACAAGCTGATACTTGCCTTCGTTTGCCGCTTTGTTGGTAAACGCGTAGCCTTCGCAAAGCTTGCCTTTCGTAACTACTCTTCCGAGGTCATAGAATATATCGCCGAGAAGTAGCGTTTCGAACTGCGCTTTGAGGTACTTGCCGATGTTCTTCTTCTGTTTTATAAGCGTAAGAATATTCAGATTGAATATCTTGCCGTAAACCGCCTGAAGATTTCCGTCCGTTTCGTACAAGCCTTTTTCGTTTACGTGTTCGTAAGCGTAACCGTTCAAGCCGACGCTGCGTTTCGTTACCTTTCCTGCAAGCCATGCGCCGAGATCGTAGAGATAATCGCCGACCTCTCTGTTTACAAACATTTCTTTAAGGTTGGGAACGAATTTCTTGCCCTTAATGTCGTTATAAACGTCTTCTACCGTGATATTCACGAACGATTCGACAACTTCCTTGAATCTGCCGTTTACGCCGTATACGCCGTCCGCATTCGTAATTTCAGAATCAACGCTCTTCATTACGTTGTTATACGGTTTTTCGATAAGCTTACCTATCTTATAATCCTTAATAGCGTCGAGGAGAAGCTGAGGCTGAGCAATCAACACGATCGCACCTAAAATATAGGTCGTCGGAAGGTCATAAACAGTCTTCCGAATTCCGGTAACTTCGGTCGTCTTGTCGTACCATACTCCATCGTCGTTTCTGTATATGCCGCCCTCTTTGTTATTAAGGTTAGTGAAGTAATCGCCTATAAGAACTTTATCGGTTATGTTACATACGTAAACTATGATATCCTTGAAGTTTGCGGGAAGCTGACTCGTTACGTTAAACTTATCGAGCGTTCCGCCATCGTCAACCGTGATACCCGTCTTAATTTTGAGAGCTACCGCTACAAGTTCCGCGATTCTGATATCGGAGAGGTCTGCAACGCCTTTATTTATAAGTCTCTTGCCGAATATATCTTCGATATAAAGTTTCAAAGTATGCTCGTCGTTTAAGGTATACTTATTGAGCAACGTCACGATTCTGTTCGCCCACGACGGAAGAGTTTCTCCTTCTTCTGCGAAGAACAAATCGAATACGTCGTCGAAGGTAAGGCTCAATATGTCGCTGAGCGCGTAAGGAATATCCTTACCCTTCATCGTCCACTTCGCGCCGTCCGCCGTAGGAGATTCGATTCCGACATCCGCCACTTCTGCAATTGCGCCGAGCTTCATACCCGTCACGAACGTCCTGAGATACTTCAGTCTCGCTTCGTTATTCTTAGCCTCGAGAAGGTTGGTTACAAAGTCGATAACTTTCGTCTCGCGAATGGGTCTGAACAATTCTTTTTCGCTTATACGCTTCAAGCCGAAGTCTTTGGTATAATCCTCGAAAGTATTCTCGCCGAATATATCGCCGACAATCGTTTCTACCGTAGCGTTGACTTTTCCTTTTTTAGCTACCTTTATCCAATTATATATATTATTGAATTCGATATCCATAAGGTCGGACAGGATAAGCTTGAAGTTCTTACCTTTATACTGCCAACGTTTACCGTCTTTCAAAGCGGAATGCGCAAGCGTCGTAATTCCGCCCTTCTCCGCCTCATCTCCGGCTTTTTCGACCGACTGTTCGAAGAGGTTGATTATATCGCCCACTCTCGTTTCGCCAAAGTATTTCTTAAGCGATTCGAGTCTGTCGTTTTCGAGCATTGCCGCTACGAATTCGCTTACTACTACGTCTCTTATTCCCGCAAACGCGTCCTTCTTCGAAAGGTCGTATCCAAAGTCGTTTACATATACCTGGAACGTACGTTTAAGGATAATTTCCGCAGTCTTGTTAATGCCGTCTTTTACATTCTTGAACGCTTTAACGATTGCAACAATGTTGTCTACGTTTACGTCAAGGACATCGCTGAGGATAAGCTTAACCGCTTTTCCGTCGTTCGCCCATACGTCGCCGTTCTTAGCAAACTTATCGTTCGCTACGTTCACTACGTCGCCGAGTCTTGCGTCCTTGAAGTAGTTCTTAAGCGAATCGAGTCTGTCGTTTTCGAGCATTGCAGCTACGAATTCGCTTACCACTACGTCTCTTATTCCCGCAAACGCGTCTTTCTTCGAAAGGTCATATCCGAAGTCTTTTACATAAGCTTGGAACGTGCGTTTAAGTATTATTTCCGCAGTCTTGTTGATTCCTGCTTTAACATCTTTGAACGCTTTAACGATTTCAACGATGTTGTCTACGTCTACGTCGAGTACGTCGCTGAGGACAAGCTTAACGGCTTTGCCGTTGTTCGCCCAAACGTCGCCGTTCTTTGCAAACTTGTCGTTCGCTACGTTCACAACGTCGCCGAGTCTTGCGTCCTTGAAGTAGTTCTTAAGCGAATCGAGTCTGTCGTTTTCGAGCATTGCAGCTACGAATTCGCTTACCACTACGTCTCTTATTCCCGCAAACGCTTCCTTCTTCGAAAGATCATATCCGAAGTCTTTAACGTATACCTGGAAGGTACGTTTAAGTATTATTTCCGCAGTCTTGTTGACTCCTGCTTTTACATTCTTGAACGCTTTAACTATTTCAACGACGTTGTCTACGTTTACGTCGAGGACGTCGCTGAGGATAAGCTTAACAGCTTTGCCGTCATTCGCCCAAACATCTGCTTCGTTCTTTGCAAACTTGTCGATTGCTACGTTCACTACGTCGCCGAGTCTTGCGTCCTTAAAGTAGTTCTTAAGAGAATCGAGTCTGTCGTTTTCGAGCATCGCAGCTACGAATTCGCTTACCACTA
>JAJWOJ010000526.1 GCA_021635425.1 Clostridiales bacterium
AAGTTATAATTAACCGATTGTTTCTACGTCGAAAGAATCTTTGACGAGATTCTTTGCGGTGTCGATATCCTTCACCGCGCCGTCAAAAAGAAGCTGAGCGATGATATTTCCGATAGCCGTCGCCTCGACGGGTCCCGCCATCACTTTGAGTCCCGTGCGTTTTGCCGTAAGCTCGTTGAGATATCCGTTCATGGAACCTCCGCCGACAATGTGAATGGTATTGAACTTGTAACCCGTGATATTTTCAACGACTTTAACGGCTTTCGCATAGCAAACCGCTAAACTGTCATACACGCAAAGCGCGAGTTCTCCCGGTGTTTCGGGAACTTTCTGATGGGTTTCTCTGCAATAATCGCGGATAGCCTCGATCATGCTCTGAGGCGCAAGAAATCTCTGATCGTTTACGTCGACGATACTGTCGAAATCCTTTACGGCTTTTGCCATTACGACGTAATCGCCCCAGCTGTATTTCTTTTCGTGTTCTCTGCGGACGCTCTGAATCATCCAGAGACCCATTATGTTTTTAAGAAAACGAGTCGATCTGTTGTAACCGCCTTCGTTCGTGAAGTTAGCGTCCAAAGCTTCTTTCGTTGCTATAGCCACGGGGCTTTCTATGCCCAAAAGCGACCATGTACCGCTCGAAATATAAAGCGGACAACCCGTTTCGGGAACCGCCATAACGGCGCTTGCCGTGTCGTGCGTGGCGGTAAGAACGATTTTCGTCGTATACCCTATTTCTTCCGCAATTTCGGGTTTAACCTCGCCCACGAGCGTTGCGGGCTGACTAAGCTCTTTGAAAAGCTTTTCGGGAAGCCCGAGTTCTCTTACGGTTTCCATATCCCACTCTCTCGTTTTCGCGCTTAAAAGCCCCGTCGTGGAAGCGTTTGTAAACTCGTTTTTCTTAACGCCCGTAAGAAGGAAGCCGAAAAAGTCAGGCATCATGAGGAATCTCTCGGCTTTATCGAGCTTCCCGCTGAGCTTATCGGTGAAAAGCTGATAAATCGTGTTGTAAATCTGGAACTGCGACCCCGTTCTTTCGTAAAGCTTTTCAAACGGAATTATCGAATGAAGCTTTTTGATAGGTTCTTCGGTACGCGAATCTCTGTAAGCGAAAACGTCGCCGATAACTTCGTCGTTTTTATCGAGAAGCGCGTAATCTACGCCCCATGTATCGATACCGACGGAAGAAGGAATTTTCCCGAGTTTTTTACACTCTTTCAAACCGTCTAAGATATTGCGGAAAAGCTTTTTATAATTCCACGTGAGGTGACCGTCTTTTTCCTCCATACCGTTTTCGAAACGATAA
>JAJWOJ010000527.1 GCA_021635425.1 Clostridiales bacterium
ATATTACCATATAATCCGTTCGGACACAACAAAAATCGGGCTTTGCCGCCAAATTTTACACGTTTAACGCAAAAAATCAAAAACAACCCGCCAAACAAAACGCCGCAAAATCGCCCCGACGCTCAGGCGCGCTTTTTCCCGACGAACGTTATTCCGCGAAGAGCCGAATATTCGTCCGTTCCCAAAAGCTTTCTTTCAACGAGCTTTTCTCCCGAATATTTTTCGAGCGCACCCGCGCTTTTTAAACCCTTTTTAGGATAAACCATCTGTTTTTTCTCCCCCGAAAAAAGCTCGTCCGTGTACACGATTTCTTCGGGAAGCGGGTCTATAAGTTCGTTAACGACCGAAATCCGCTTGTATCGGTAAATATTTTCAACTCCGTAAATCCTTGCCCGAACCCTCGAGCCGTCGGCGTCCACAACGAGATAAACGCTTTCGCCGCTCTCGTTTAAAAACCTTAAATCGGCATATGAAAAGCTAACCATCGCATCGAAAGAAGGTTCCACGTAAGACACTGCCAAGCTGTGGCGATGCCTTTCCGTAACCGTCATGCCCGCCAAAAGCGCGCAATTATACACCGTGGACGATACCTGACACACGCCGCCGCCGACGCCTTCCGTAAATTTTCCGTTTTCGATTACTTTTGCCGACGAAAAACCCCTTTCTTCCGTTCTTTCTCCGACAACGCCGTTAAAAGAAAATTCCTCGCCGTTCGCAATTTCCGTCATAGACAAGAGCTTACCCGAAAGGGCGATGTTCTGCTTTCGCTTTTCCTGCGAAGAAGAATAATTCGTCGAAAACTCCCCCCTTTTAACGAGCGTTTTTTTGAGATATTCCGTCGTTACGCGCGGCAAAACCTCAACTGTTTTTTCAACCCTAAAATAGTGTTCTTCGTTTTTCAAAGCCTCGTCGATGCCCCTTAAAATCTCGCGTTTATCAACTCCCAGCCCCGCTTTTTCGTTTTTCAGCTCAAACGGATAATCTCTTTCCGGAAAGCATATAAAGCTCGCGTTTACGGGAAAAACAAGCGTGGAATAGTAAATTTCTTCCGCAGCTTCTTCGGCGTTTTTAAGGTATAGCTCCCCGCCCGAAAAATCCACTTCGGGATAAGAAAATTCGAATATTTTTCCCATCGCTTCGATTTTTATCGTCACGTCCGTTCTTTTAAGTATCTCCGCGCCCGCCTTCACACCTCCGCCCGATAAGAACACCGAAGCGACAATCGCCGCCGCGCGAAACAAGGCGAAAAAACGCTTTTTCTTTTCAATCATATATATAGAATGTTTTTTATGTATAAAAATATGT
>JAJWOJ010000528.1 GCA_021635425.1 Clostridiales bacterium
ATATTTTATTGTGCTATTATTGTAGCATAATTATGTTCCAATGTCAAGCGTTTTATTCCGCTTAATTACACTTTCTCATTTGAGCGATGACTTCTTTACTTACTCGTCCCATATAACAGCCTTCGTCCCAACATCGGAAATGATCGAATAAAAGCAGTTTTCTGTCGTCTACTCCGTATGGGGATAACACATCCTCATCCATAATATCCGAAATAAAATACTGCGGCAAGCCCTTACTGTAAATTATTCTTTCGCCCGACTTCTCTATATACTTCGCCATATAATTGATCGCGTCGTCGTAAACGTAACTGCTCGTTATCACCTCGAAATCGCTCCTGCCGAAATTTTCGTTAAAATACGTATTCTGCACCGACGTCTGCATCCTATGATTTTTCGTGCTGTAATCTTTCTTTTCAAATAACAACCCCGGCATACTGCCTTCAGGGATATAAAACATTCCGTGAAAATGCAATCTCTTCTTTTCGGGTGACCTCTCCCATACGCCGATATATTTCCACCCCTTTCTTTCCACCAAATGCCTTAAACAAGTTCTCAATTTCTTTCTAAACGTTTCTTCCGTATGCAACTCGGAATTATAAGTAAACGTCACGAAATAATTGAAATCCTGCAAATTCGCTTTTCTGTGTAATCTTACTCTGCGGCATATCGCGTTTCGGAGTTTCCTCTCCATATTTCTTTCCACATACGTTTCCGCTTTTTCTTCGTCCTTGAAATACGGTGTCATCGCTTTGAGTATAATATTTTTCCGCTCGGCTTTTCTTCTTACATCCGCCGTTTCTTTATATAGCCTGTCGAACAAATCTTTTCTCGTCATACGAATACCATAAGCCTTATCGTCTTTTTCTTCCTTTTGTTCTTTTCCTTGCTTTTTTTCACATTCCGAAGCGTCGTTATCTTCTTTTTCCACGGCAAAACCGCCCGTGGACACGTTATCCGCAAGCGTGCCGTCGCTTTTAAAAAGTACCGAAATCATTTCTTCTTTCGGCGATTTTCTTCTCCTTTTCGGATTAGTAGTATGCGGTATCGCTATATAATGAGCACCGTCCGTATACACTTTCGCTTCGCCGTAAGGCATAATATCACTCTCCTTTTTCATCGCGGTATAACCCGCCTATGAAATAACTGTTTTGTTTTTTTAGTTCTTCCACGGTCGCCTTTTCGGTTTTATATGAAATATAATCGTTCAAGCCCACATGACTTTTCTTTGCTTGCTCGTTGAAATAATCCGAGAAACAGTCCGTCGAAAACCGCCGGCTATAAATCTTCCGATTCATCAGGTAATAT